>NZ_JBOGEG010000006.1:0-131909 GCF_050701915.1 Glutamicibacter sp.
CTTCGGACAGGGGCAAAGCCGTACTTTCGTGGAACCTATTTTCGTCCGACGAACCAGTCCTGCAGCTTGTCGATACGCGCCTGCAGCTGATCAGTTGTAGCCTGCGGCACCGCAGGTCCACCGCAGACGCTGCGCAGCTTGTTGTGGATCTGCCCGTGCGGGGTGCCGGTGCGGGCAGCCCATGCCGAGACATTCTTCGACAGCTTGGTGCGCAGCTCCATCATGCGGCGGTGGTCGGAGACCGGCTCGGGCTTGGTGCCGCCCTTGGAAATCTGCTTGTTCTGCTGCTTGCGCAGCAGTTCGGAAACCTGTTCGGTATCCAGCAGGCCCGGGATGCCCAGGAAGCCGAGTTCTTCTTCACTGCCGATGTCGGCGCCGGTACCGAATTCGCCACCGTCAAAGAGGACGCGGTCAAAGGAGGCCTGCGAGTTCAGCGCTTCGAATTTATTGCGCGTCAGCTCGTCGCTGGCCTTGTCTTCCTTGTTCGCTGCTTCCAGCAGCGAGTCATCCAGCCCGTCTTCGTCCTTGGAGCCTTCACGATCCAAGGCGTGGTCGCGTTCGACTTCCATCTCGTTGGCCAAGGCCATCAGGATCGGCACCGAGGGCAGGAAGACCGAGGCCACTTCGCCGCGCTTGCGGCTACGCACGAAGCGGCCGACCGCCTGGGCGAAGAACAACGGAGTGGAGGTGGAGGTCGCATAAACGCCCACGCACAGACGCGGAACGTCCACGCCCTCGGAGACCATGCGCACCGCAACCATCCAGCGCGCGTCGGATTCGGAGAAATCGTCGATCTTCTGCGATGCCTTGGGGTCATCGGAAAGAATGGTGGTGACCTTCTCGCCGCAGATTGCTTCGAGCTGGGCCGCGTAGCCGCGCGCGTCCTCGTGGTCGGTGGCGATGATCAAGCCGCCGGCGTCCTTCACGGTGCGGCGGACCTCCGAGAGCCGCCGGTCAGCGGCCTGCAGCACCGATGGGATCCAGTCGCCGTGCGGGTCCAGCGCGGTGCGCCAGGCATGGGCGGTGACATCCTTGGTGAAGCCTTCACCGAGGTTTGCTTCCATCTCCTCGCCGCCGGAGGTACGCCAGCGCATATTGCCCGAATAGGCCATGAACAGCACCGGACGGACCACGTGGTCAGCCAGGGCGCTGCCGTAGCCGTAGGTGTAGTCCGCTTTGGAACGGCGAATGCCGTCGCCCTCGTCCACATACTGCACGAAAGGGATCGGGGCGGCATCGGAACGGAACGGGGTACCGGTCAGGGCCAGCCGCCGGGTGGCTGGTTCGAATGCTTCACGAATGCCATCGCCCCAGGACAGGGCATCGCCCGCGTGGTGCACCTCATCCATGATCACCAGGGTGCGGGCATCCTCGGTTTTGGCGCGGTGGACCGCTGGCTTCAGCGAGACCTGGGCATAGGTCACCACCACGCCCATGTAGTGCGAGCCGTGCCGGCCGTCGGAGTTCTTGTAGTTCGGGTCAAGGGCGATGCCCACACGCGCTGCCGCATCCGCCCACTGCTTTTTCAGGTGGTCGGTAGGCGCGACAACGATCATGCGGTTGATCTTGCCCGAGTCGATCAGCACTTTGGCCAGGCGCAGCGCGAAGGTGGTCTTACCTGCGCCAGGGGTCGCCACTGCCATGAAGTCTTTGGGCTCCGTGTCGAAGTACCGGGCCAAGGCCTCGGCCTGCCAGGCACGCAGCTTCGGCCCGGTTCCCCAGGCCGCACGTTCCGGGTACGCTACCGGTAGCTTGTCTTCTAGTGGAAGCTTGTCGCCAAAATCAAAGAGTGTCTCGGTCATTTACCTTTTCCCGGCCGCGTGCATTGTGTGAAGTAGTGCTAGTTCATTCGCAGCACTACCCCATCATGGAGTCGTAGACTTCCTTGCACTCGGGGCATACCGGGAATTTCTGCGGATCTCGGCCTGGCGTCCAGACCTTGCCGCACAGAGCGATCACTGGGTCGCCGGTCATTGCCGACTCCATGATCTTTTCCTTCTGCACGTAGTGAGCAAAACGCTCATGATCTCCGGCCTCGACACTCTGAGTTGTCTCGGTACGTTCAATCGTGGCAGTGCCACCGCGGGTTTCTTCAGACTGTTCCACCATGCCTCCAAGTCTAATACGGATTGCCACTCCTGTCCGCGTGGCAAGCATGGGAGCTTGTCCACATTGACTTTGCTGCGCTTCGCGAGGCCGCTGCATCATTTTCTTCATATCATCAAGTCACCGCCTAATTTCCAGCACGCCTGCGTTGTGTTGCGATGGAGTTGGAGCTGGATATTGCGCCAATTGGGCGCGACCTGATCAATATCCTGTGAACCTCTTTGCACTCAAGACAGGCAAATGGCCGCCTAGCGGAAAATGGCTTCCCGCTAGACGGCCAAGGGCCGGGATATGCAGCTGCTGCGCCTACTTATTGAGCATGACCGACTGCATCAGCTCCGGAATGCGCTTCTCGTACCATTTGCCACCGAGGGCAATGCCGCCGAGCATCAGTCCGATGCCCAGGACCAGGCCCGCGCCCAAGGTGATGAAGCCGAAGGACTGCGATTGCTTCACCCAGCCGATGATGTACGGAATAAGTACCGGGATCAGCAAGAGGCCCATGGCGAGCATGATTCCCAGCTGGGTCAGCGCCATGCGCATGCCGTTGCCAGGAGGAGTCTTCATCGGGTTATCACCCGGCAGCGGCACCGAATAGGTGTAGCGGGCCGAGGACACCGACGCGACGCCCAACGCAATGAGCAGCGCAGCCAGTGACAGGCCCAGGTCGCCCGGGATGCGCCACAGCGCACCGGAGATGAGGCCCGGCAAAATGGCTGCCGCCAGGACTGGAATGATGGCAATCAGGAAACAGGACAGCACCCGTCCTGCGCGATCAGCACGGCCGGGAATGCCGGTCAGTGCGTGCAGCGCAAAGGCCGTGTTGTCGTAGGAAATGTCGGCAGAGATGGAGAAGCCCATCAAGATACCGATCAACGGGCCCAGCAGATACATCATCACGTAGCTGCCGGACTGGTTGCCGGTGAACCAGAAGAGCAACGGCAACATCGGCACAATGAGCACGCCAATGGCGTAGCGCGGATCCTTGAACCAGTAGGTCAGCGCGCGGGCAGCCACGGCGCCAGTTGGCGTGGCCGGCAACAGCTTGAAGAAGCCCAGCCCCTTGGCCGTGGCCGCGCGCTGCTCTGGCGGCGGGGTCACGGTCGCTTTCGCGGTAGCCCGAGCCAGCAGGAGGTAGAGTCCGCCAAGGTAGAATACGCCCAGCACCAGATGAATGGCCATCTGCCCGTAAAGCGCCGAGGCAAAGGCGCCGGGAATCGCGGCGAAGGCACCCAACGGGGTGTAGCCCAAGACCGCGGCAATTGGATAGATCCAGTCGCTCATGCTCTCCGCGGCAGCGAATACCGAGGTCATGATCGGTCCCACGCCGATAAGCACCACGAACAGCAGGACGAAGGTCAATTCACGGAAGCGGCGCTTGGCCCGCAGCGCGGTCGCCATGATCACCAGATACTGGCAAAGCAGAATCGCCATCACGGCGGTCGCCACCGCTGCCAGCAGGGCAAGCATGAGCGCACCTGCATCGAATCGCCACATCAGCGAGGCGCCGAGCAGGCCCGCAATGGTCAGCACCGCGGGAATCGAGATGAAGCCAGCCAGCACCAGCGCTGGCCCCAAGGTCTTTTCCGGAATCCCGAAGTGGACAAAGCGTGAAGGTTCCAGGGTGAGATCAACACCGGTCAGCAGCGGCGGGATAATGGCCCAGCCAAGCACCACGGCCGACCCGATCAAGGTGAAGATTTCACTCTGGAAAGGAATATCGCCGGCGGTAAACCACATGGCCAAGGTCAGCATGGTGATCATGCCCAGTGCGTACAGGCCACCGATAATGACGCCGATCAGCTGGCCAACGGAGCGCTTGAAGCCATTGGCCAGCAAGCGCAGTTTCAGGCTCAGGACGTGCGCAACCATGACAGCCCCTCATTATTAGCGCGGCCGCCCACCAGATCGACAAAGCGATCTTCCAGGCTCATGCCGCCGCGGACTTCATCCACGGTGCCCTGCGCCTTGAGCATGCCATCGGAAATGACCGCCACATGCGTGCACATGCGCTGGACGAGGTCCATCACATGCGAGGAAACGATGACGGTGCCGCCGAATTCGACGTAGTTATTCAGGATGTCGCGGATATTTGCCGCCGATACCGGGTCCACCGCTTCAAACGGTTCATCCAGGACCAAGAGCTTTGGCGAGTGGATCATCGCGGTAGCCAGGGAAATCTTCTTGGTCATGCCGGCCGAGTAATCCACCACCAGCTTGTCGCCGTCATCCAGCAGATCCATCACACGCAGCAGGTCTTCGGTACGCTGGGCAACTTCTGCACGATCCATGCCGCGCAGCAATCCCGAGTAGGTCACCAGCTGGCGGCCGGTCAGCCGATCAAACTGGCGCACGCCATCAGCCAGGACTCCCAGGGTGGCCTTGGCCGCTTGCGGATCAGCCCAGATATCCACGCCGCTGACCAGTGCTTGGCCTGAATCCGGGCGCAGCAATCCCGTTGCCATGGAAAGCATGGTGGTCTTGCCGGCACCATTGGGTCCGACAAGACCATAGAAGGAACCCGCAGGAACTTGCAGGCTGACGTTGTTCACGGCAATCTTGGCGCCGAATTGCTTGGCGAGACCCCGGATGTCCAGTGCGATCTGATTCATAGCTTAAGGCTAGCAATGCCCCTAGTCAGATCGCATCATCCTTTGGAGTTAAACCCTGGGATAAGGCAAACGCCGCGACCAAGGGAAAAACCTTGGGTCGCGGCGCTTAGACTACTTGGTTCAGTCCCGAGATGTCACCCTAGAAGAGTACGCGTGCCAGCTTCTGCCGCGAGGCAGCTACGCGTGGATCATTGTTGCCGATCACCGCATAGAGCTCAATCAGGCGACGGCGTACCCGCTCACGATCTTCATCAGCCAGGCGGGAGATCAGCGAAACCAGCCGGGCGAAGGCATCCTCGACATGTCCGCCTACCACGTCCAGGTCTGCTACCTCCAGCTGCGCTGCGATATCTTCAGGGTTCTGCGCGGCTTGCTCGCGGGACTTGTTCAGATCCAGGTTGTGCGTGCGCGAAAGCAGTCGGACCTGGTACACGCCGATCTGCGCGTCCTTGTCGTTCGGCTTCTCGTTCAGCGCTTCCAGGTAGGCGGCCTCGGCGGCGGCGTAGTCCCCGGCATCGATGGCGTCCACGGCCTTCTGGTGCAGCGGCGGCAGCTCTGGTTCAGGCTGGCCGGCCTGCCCGGAGAATGCCGGGGCGGTACCGCTCATGCCCTGCTGCACTGCGAGCTGTTCAAGCTGTGCGAAAACCTGAACAATTTGCTCTTCGTCGGCAGGACCCTGGAACAGCGGCACAGGCTGGCCCTTGATCAGCGCAACCACCATTGGGATCTGCTGCGCCTGGAAGGCCTGGGCGATCTGCGGGTAGGTTTCTGCATCCACCAGGCCGAGGACGAATTTGCCGCCCTTGGCATCCACCAGCTTGCGCAGCGTCGCATCCAGGTCCGCAGAGACCTGCACGCGAGGCGAGCCGAGGGAAACGATGGCAGGTACCTGCTGGGACATTCCAACGAACTGCTGGAACGCGGCCTCATCCAGATTGGTGGTCCAGCTTGCCGGACCAGCCGGCATGCTGTCGGTAGCCTCCGGGCCATGGCTGGCCAGGGCGGAGAGATCTACCGCACCGCGGGTTGAGGGAATGTTCTGATCAGTCATGGGGATTAGTCAACTTCCTTCACATCGAGCAGGATCTGGCTGGCAGAGATCAGCTGGATCTTGTCCTTGGAACCATCGGCTGGCAGGTAGAACATCACCGGTTCGGCGTAGGTGCTTTCCACGTCGCCGTTCGAGGAGCTGGAACCCAGCAGCTGTTCGGTCAGCTTGTCGGTGCTCTTGAGCGGATCAGCGTCTTCGGTGCGGACGAAGAGCGCCTTGTTGTTCAGCTTGCCGGTAACGATCGCTCCGCCATCCGGGGTGGAAACCACCTTGGTATCGCCCTCGGTGACCGTGCGCTTGTACTTGACGTCCGCCTCGTTGGCTTCCTTGGATTCATCCTTCTGGGCTGCGTGCACTGCCTTGATGAAGTCCGAATCGGCAAACTTGTCCTTGTCCTTGGCCTTGGCATCGGTCAGCACGTTGCCCAATGCTTCCAGCGCCTTCTCCGGGGTCATCTGCAGGCCCTCGGCGTTGGCAGCCAGCTGCTTGGTCGACGGGTCGCCAACGGCGATGCCCGGGAAGGTGGAGTTCGGCAGCATCTGGCCAGCGAAGACAACCTTGAAGTTATCGCGGGCGTTGGCCTGCACCAGGGTCAGCGCCTGCGGCAGGGTGTCTGCATCATTGTTCTTCGCGGTCACCACGGAGATCACGCGGGGGAACTTGGCTTCGTTCGCATTCGGCACAGCGGCCGAGCGAATGACCTGGGTAGTGAGCGCCATCGGCTTGTCTACCTTGAATTTCTCCTTGAGCATGTCGTAGCGCTTATTGCGCAGGTACTTGAAGGCACCGGCGCTGCGTGGTTCCAGGGCCTTGGCGTCGTTCTTGTCATCGGCCTTGGCGACCTGCTTCTGGGCATCAGCCAGAACGCGCTTGAGCTGCTCTTCGGTGATAACCGGGAAGCTGGATACTTCTTCAACCGAGGAAGAGGCAGACTCCGAGCCCTTGGCTTCTTCGGACTTGCCCTCGTCCTTCTTGGCTTCATCCGACTGCTTGGCATCGTCCGACTTCTGTGCAGATTCCGAAGGCTTGGCGCTGGACTCGTCGCTTGGCGCCATTGGCAGCGAAACACCGGAGATCGCCAGGGCGACCACGGCCACGGCCGCTACCGAATGCTGGGTGTTCGACCCGGTCTTCGGCTTGCCCGGGCGCATGACCAGCAGGGCCAGTCCGAAGACCAACAGCAGCGAGCCGGCAATGATCAGCGGCAGGGCAAATGGCATCGCGTCATCGTTCGCGTAGGTTACCGAGATATCCACCGGAGCGGCATCCTTTCCGCCTGCGGCCAGCAGCAAGGACCAGTCGCCGGAATCCGGAGCGGTCCAGCGGTAGGTCATGGTCTGATCCGCGGTCTGCGAGTCGAAGAAGATGTCATCACCGGCGGGATTAGGCACATCGGCCTTGCCCTTGGCGTATTCGGCGATCATCTTGTGGTTTTCGGTGTCGATGCCGGTGACCGATACATGCGCTGCATCGCCAATCCACGCCTCAACGTCATAGTCACGGCCCAAGGATGCAGTGAATTCACCCTTTGACTTGATCACCAGTTCCACCGGGTCCAGCTTGGGGTCGTTGACCGAGGATTCAATCAGGGTCAGCGATGCCTCATCAGCTAGTTGCGGCATGGTCGCGGTCACCGTTTCGGGCGGGGCCCAAAAGGTCTTCTGTCCGATGCCGACTACCAGGGCCGCGGCCCCCAGCAGCATCGCGATCACGGAGATTACTTTTCGCACAAGTTCACCTATTCGCCTACGTCTCACAGCTGTTCTTTGACAAGTCTAACGAGTTGGAGCCGATCATGGTTCCGATCCGCGCCTGTGAACTGGCTCAACAACGCAACAGCACGGTGTCTTGAACCACTTAACAGAGGCCAATGCGCGATATGCTCTGACCCATGGAGCCTGATCAGCCGCACCCGCATCGCGATAAGCACGCATCGGAGGAGCGTTCCGACGCGTCGGAACGCTCCTCCGGACCAGCAACCTCCGGCCCGGAATCCACAGCGCATTCCCAGCCTCATGAGGGCAATTCCCAACCGGTGGCACCTGCTGCCTCCAGCACGCAGGTCCCCCGCTATCCCGGTGCTGGTCCAGCGGGCAATAATGCGGCCCGCGACGGCTGGACCAAGAAGATCGCTGGTCGCGTGGGCAAGATGCTCAACACCCCGCAGCGCAGTGCGGCCCTCGGCGAGGAACCGGAGCATCCGCTGGATGGCTCCCCCGAACCGATTCCGGCGCTGCACCCTATTTCCATGGGCTTCCTGGGCACCATCGGCGTGGGCATCGCCCTGGGCGGCTATTACCTGCTGACCAACGTCGGTTCGCTGATGACCTGGATTGCCATCGCGCTGTTCATCGCCCTGGGCCTTGACCCGATCGTGCGCTTCATGATGCGCAAGGGGTTGACCCGCCCGCTGGCCGTGACCGCGACCATGGTCAGCTTGCTGGCGATCTTCGGCGGCTTCATGGCCTTGATCATCCCTACCCTGGTCAACCAGATCACCGCCTTCATCACGCGGGCGCCCGAAATCGTAGATGATTTCCTCAATAGCGATTGGGTCCGGGAACTCGACCGGCAGTACGCGGTCTCCCAGCGCATCACTACCGAGGTCGACCGTTTCTTTGGCGATTCAGGCGCGGTGACCAATGTGTTCGGCGGCGTTTTGGGCGTATCGCAAACCGTCGCCCAGTCCATGTTCGGCGTGCTGATCGTACTGGTGCTGGCCATCTACTTCCTGGCTTCCCTGCCCGGCATGATGGGCTTCTCGCTGCGCATGGCCCCGCGCTCCAAGCGCGACCGCGTGGCCGAACTGACCGTGCGCATTACCCGCTCCGTGGGCAACTACGTGATGGGACAAGCCACCGTGGCCATACTGAACTGCCTGGTGGCGCTGGTCCTGATGAGCATCCTGGGTGTTCCATTCACCGCGCTGCTCACCTTGCTGGTGGCGTTGCTGGCGTTCATCCCATTGGTCGGCGGGGTTATCGCCGGCGTGCTGGTCACCTTGGTGACGTTGTCCTTGGGCTGGCAGACCGCGCTGATCTACGCGGTCTGCTACTTCGGCTACCTGCAAATCGAAGCCTACTTCGTCTCGCCGCGCATCATGCGCCGTGCGGTGGCAGTTCCCGGCGCGGTCGCGGTGATCTCGGTGATTGCCGGTGGTACCCTGGCCGGGGTAACCGGTGCGCTGATGGCCATTCCGGTGGCAGCCAGCGCCATGATCCTGCTGCGCGAGGTCTTCATCGCGCGGCAGGACCGCCGCTAGCACCTGCCCGTCAGGCGGCTGGACTAGTAGCGGTAGGAACGGGTTTCCCAGCAGTGCGGATGCCAGTGGCGGCGCGCATTGGCCGCGGCGTCATCGCCCGACCAGTGGTCCGCGCGCCATGCGACAACGTGGGCAACTCCAACGCCGATGGAACGGTGGCACCCCGGGCAGGTGTAGAGCTTATTGGCGTTCAACGGCGCGATCTTGCGTACATGCCATTGGCCATCGGGGGCATCCTGGCGGAGCACCACGCCGAAGCGAGCACGTTGCATCCACTCTTCTTGGCCCGATCCGTATTCCTGCTCTTCATCCCCGGAACCGTAGCCGGAGCCGGAGTTCCGGCCTTTGGCAGGTCGGGAATTCTTGGAGCGGCGCGGGCGGTTGGAACGTGGCATGTCTTTAATCATGCCGTATCTCCCGGCACAAGTCGCAACCAGCTAGTAAAGTGTGTGGGGTGCGTTTAGTGGTAGCAAAGTGTTCAGTTGATTACGAGGGCCGTCTTCGAGCCCACCTTCCGTTGGCGACCCGCTTGATCATGGTCAAGGCCGATGGCTCGGTTCTCATCCACTCGGACGGCGGCAGCTACAAGCCGCTGAACTGGATGAATCCGCCGTTGACCCTGCGTGAGGCAGATCCCGATGAGGACGCCGCGGCATTGGGTGCCACCGCTACGTGGACCGTGGCCAGCGCGAAGACCGATGACAAGCTGACCATCCACTTCCACAGCTTCGAGCACGACTCGGCCCACATCCTGGGCACCGATCCGGGGTTGATCAAGGACGGCGTCGAGGCCGACCTGCAGCGCCTGCTGGCCGAGCAGATCGAGCTGCTCGGCGCCGGCCACCAGCTGATCCGCCGCGAGTACATGACCGCCATCGGCCCGGTGGATATCCTGGCCCGCGATGCCAAGGGCGCCACGGTAGCCGTAGAGCTCAAGCGCCGCGGCGATATCGACGGAGTGGAACAGCTGACCCGCTACCTGGAGCTGCTCAACCGCGATCCGCTGCTCAAGCCGGTAACCGGCATCTTCGCCGCCCAGCAGATCAAGCCGCAGGCCCGCACCTTGGCCGAGGACCGCGGAATCCGCTGCCTCACCTTGGATTATGACGCAATGCGCGGTGTCGACGACTCGGCAGGACGCCTGTTCTAGGGCTGCTGATCCTCCCCAGCTGCTTAGCCCTTGAGGCATCCCCTGTGGCTCGCCCGCACGCGAAATAGCCCAGGCCGTCAAGCCGGATCTTCCGACCGCCCTGGCATCCTTCGCTTCGCCATCCAGAAAGCGGCATCCCGACTGCTAGTCTGATCTCCTCTACCTAATAAGCTTCGTGCCGCACAGCACGAGCCGGCCTTGCCCGGGAGGACAATTGGATCCGCTGACAGCTTCGCTCATGGCCATTGGCAGCGGTTCCGCTGCGGGCCTGCGGCCCTATTTCACGGTCTTGGCCCTGGGTATCGTGGGACTCGCGATCCCCGACAGCGCACCTGAAATGATCGCCTCGGCGGCTAGGCAGATCCCGGCGAGCATTGCGAATCCGTGGGTTCTGGCGATCTGCGCCGTGCTGGCCATTGGCGAGGCCGGCCTGGATAAGATCCCGTTCCTGAACTTGTCCATGGAATCGGTCTCGGTGTGGTTGCGACCTGTTTTCGGGGCTCTCGTAGGCATGGGGCTTGGCGCCAATTCCGGAGCCGAGGTTGCCGTGCTGACCGGACTGCTCGGTGCGGGCTCTGCACTGTCGGTGAGCCTGGGAAAATCTTCGGTGACCGCGGCAACCAATGCCGTGCCCGAACCTATCACCCAGTGGGTGCGCAGCCTGATCGAGGATCTTGGCGCGCTTGTTCTCGTCGCCGCAGCCGTACTGGTTCCGATGCTGGCCGCCGTGCTTGGCCTGGTTGCCATTGCCATCGGGTTCTTCCTCTACCGGATATTCCGCAAGGCCTACCGTTCGATGAAGCGCAAGTTCAGCAGCGTCAAGCAAGACCAGGCTGCCGCGCGAGCCGCGCGCGAAGCGCAGCTGCCCACCGGCCAGAAGGCCACCGTGCTGCAATCGCTCCAGCGCATTGCCTCTGGCACCGGGCCCGGGCACCAGGATCCTCCCCGGAAGCGCAGCTAACGGCATTTTCCCGGCCTGGCCAAGGCGCAAGGATGCCGCCGAGCTTGGGCCGGGCGCGTCCAGCATCGCCAAGCGGCAACTGCGCTGTGAGAATAATTTGCCCAGTCGGTGACTGAACGCCTTCTCTCTTCTAAGCTGGGAACATGACTACGACGCGCTACGCCCTTTTCGCCACCCTGATTTCCGATGGTCTCAAGGTCACCGATGGCGTGCTTGCCGTCGACGGTGACCGCATCCGTTTTGCCGGCAACCGCGATGACTTCAATGCCCTGTCCGATGCGGCCGACTACCCGGTGCGCGAGGTGGCCCCGGGCTCCATCATCATCCCGGGCCTGATCGACCTGCATTGCCATGGCGCCCTCGGTGCGGACTTCTCGGCACCGGAGCATGCCAGCGTCACCGAAGCGGTAGAGTACCTGCACCGTTCGGGCACCACTACCCTGCTCGCGTCGCTGGTCACCGCCGAGCCATCGTCCATGATCGAGGCCGCCGAGCTGCTCGCCGAGCTGGCGGAGGCCGGCCAGGTTGCCGGCATCCATGCCGAGGGCCCGTTCCTCTCCGAAACCCGCTGCGGCGCCCAGGATCCGCGCTTCCTGCAGGATCCTGATCCGGAATTCGTCAGCGAGCTGGTGGCCGCCAGCCGCGGCCAGCTGCGCACCATGACCTACGCTCCGGAACTGGCTGGCAGCGAGGAACTGGTTGAGCAGCTGGTCTCCCACGGCGTGGTCCCCTCGCTGGGGCACACCGATGCCAGCGCCCAATGCACCTCCGATTCCCTGCGCTTTGCCCGCGAACAGCTGCGCAGTGCCGGGGTGGATGGCTTCACCGAACGCCCTACGGTCACCCACCTGTTCAACGGCATGCCTTCGCTGCACCACCGCGAGCCCGGTCCGGTGGCCGCCTGCCTGGAAGAGGCGGCGAACCGCAATGCGTTCGTGGAGCTGATCGCTGACGGGGTGCACCTGTCCCCCGATACCGTGCGCCTGGTCTACCGCCTGGTCGGCGGCGGCAACATCCTGCTGGTCAGCGATTCAATGGCGGCCACCGGTTTGGCCGATGGGCAGTACACCCTCGGCCCGCAGGATGTGAATGTGGCCCTGGGCCAGGCACGGCTGGCTAGCGACAATTCCCTGGCAGGTGGCACCTGCACGCTGTTGGAGATCGTTCAGCGCGCCGTGCAGGCAGGGGTCTCGCTGGTCCAGGCGGTCAACTCGGCCACTTCCATCCCGGCCTCGCTGATCGGCCTGGCCGACGAGGTCGGTTCCCTGCACTACGGCTTCGCTGCCGATGCGCTGATCCTGGATGCCGATCTGCAGCTGGTCCAGACGATCCGCAATGGGCAATACCTCTAGTCCACGCAGGACTCCGGGCACCAAAAGCCATTTCGCGCGCGAGATGGCTTTTGGTGCCGTTCACCGCCCGTCGGCGAGCTGGCTGAGCAGCTCAAGCTCCTCGGCCCGCTCCAGGCCAGCACGCCGGGGCCGGTCCAATCCGCGGACCCGTTCATCGGCCAGCACGTCGCCGAGCAATTCTTCCACGCCCCGCTCCGGGCCGTTGGCCAGGGCGTACCGCTGGTTGCTGCGCTGGGCGAAGCCGTGGTCTTCTGGCGCAATCCACAGCGGCAGCGAACGCGCCCCGGCCCAGTAATTGACGTGGTGTTCGCGCAGCCACGCGTCCTGGGCGGTGACCAGCTCGCCGCTGAAACCTGCAATCCGCGCGGCCGCGCTGAGGAACTGGGCGAAGCCATGGGGTGTTCCGGCCACGTTGAAAGTTCCGGTCAGCGAACGCGCGGCAGCCTCGATGATCCACGCAGCGGCATCGCGCACGTCGATCGCCTGCACATGGCGGCCCGCGGTAGGCGGGATGAGGACCTGGCCGGCACCGGCCAAGGCCATGCGCGAAACCCAATAGGAAAAGCGGTCGCTGGGATCGCCAGGTCCGGCAAGCAGCCCCGGACGGGCAATGAGCAGCCGGTCTGCAACCATCGCCGCGCTGGCCCGTTCGGCAGCGACTTTTGCCTTCCCGTAATCGCCGGGATCGGACGGTTCATGCACCGGCGCGTCTTCGTCGGCACCCGGTTGCTGCGCGCTGGTATAAACCGAGATGGAGGAAACCAGGGTCCAGTGGCCTGCGTGGGCGGACAGGGCCGCCAGCGCTTCCTGCACGAAACGCTGGTCATAGGACAGCTCGATGACTTCATCGAGGCCGATACCCCGTACCGCGTCATAGGCCCCGGGCTGGCTCCGGTCGGAGCGCACCAGCTGCGCCCCTTCAGGGACCGCGCCCACGCTGCCGCGGGCCAAGCAGGTCACTTCCTGGCCGCTGCGGACCAGCTGCCGCGCCAGCTCGTGGCCGAGCCACGCGGTACCGCCAAGGATCAAGGTTCGTTTCATGCGTACAGTCAACTACGCCGAGCTCTGCGGGCACAGGCATTTCGCACTCAGCGCAGTTCCTTCCAAGGCGGGTTTCAGCCCTGCTGCGTCCCCGGCCTGCCCGCCCGGATGATCCGCATGATCCCTATGGCCCCGGCAGCGGCCAGCAGCAGCAGGCCGGCAGCCTCCAGCCCCGCGCTGGCAGCACCGATGCTGCCGCGGGCCAATCCCAGGTCCAGGACCATGAGCGCGCCTGCCACCCATGCCAGCGTCCGTTCGCCCTCGCGGTAGACCGGCTGCGCGTTCTGCTCGGTGATCTGGAAGGGGTAGTTGAGCCGGGCCGGGTGTTTCGAGCCCCAGGCGATGAGCAGGATCGTTGCGAGCATCGCCGTGCTGCCCCACAGCATCTGCGGCCCATGGCCGTAGCGGCCGGTTGTGCCGCCCGCATCCGGATTGGTGGCTGCGGTGTCCGCTATCCCCCGGTACTCCCAGAGCATCCATGCGCAGATGAGCAGGGCGCCGAGCACGCTGGCGATCCGCAGCGCCTTCACGGCCTTGCCGCTCTGGTACGTCCTCGCAGGACGCCGTGCTGAGCTCGGATCCATGGGTACGCGCTCCCTGAGCCAATGTCCTGCTGGTCTCCCCAGCCTACCAACTTTGCCCCTGCCCGGGGACGCGAAAACCGCCGCTGCATCTGCAACGGCGGTTTTGCTTTATCAAGTTCTAGATCTGCCAGCTTCCGGCAATCGGCCCGGCTTCGAGCCAGGCCGAGAAGCCGGTGTAGTCACGGTAGTCCATGGCCAGCAGCAGCTCATCTCCGCTGCGCACCAGCATCACGATGATGAATCCTGGCGGGATCCGCGAGGTTTCCTCATCGGTGGGCTGGCGTGTCCCGGTGATATCCAGGCCACGGCGCTCGATCACGAAACTCGGGACCGGGGAGACAGAGAAAAACCGCAACAGGTCCACATGCGCTCCGCCGTAGCGGCCGATGACCATCATCCATTTGCCCGAAGGCGTGAAGATGGATGCATCGAAGGTGCCCAGCGTGCGCCGCAACTGAATGCGGCGCACGGCCATGGCTCCGAAGAACATGGCGATGCCGATCAAGATCAGCAACGCGATCAGAACTGGTGCGGTTATCTCAAACAATTCATCGCCTACGCTGCGGTACCAAGCACAGCGTTGTCGGCAACGATCACTACGCGATCCGAATCAACAGAGAAGAAGCCTCCATCGATCTGGACCGAGAAGCGGGACTCGGAAACCGGTTCGATTTCCAGGTCCCCAGCGGCAAGCACGGACAGCATCGGAACGTGACCGGGCAGAACACCGATCTCGCCGTCCACCGAACGAGCCTTGACCAGCTTCGCAGCGCCGGACCACACGAAGTGGTCAGCCGCGACGATTTCGACCTGAAGCTCAGCCATAATTAGCTGGCCTTCTGGATTTCGGCCCACTGGCGCTCGACGTCGTCAAGACCGCCGATGTTGAAGAACGCCTGCTCTGCAATGTGGTCCAATTCGCCATCGCAAATGGCCTTGAAGCCTTCGATGGTGTCCTTGATCGATACGGTCGAGCCCTCGACACCGGTGAACTGCTTTGCGGTGTAGGTGTTCTGCGAGAGGAACTGCTGGATACGGCGTGCACGGGCAACGACGATCTTGTCCTCTTCGCCCAGTTCGTCGATACCCAGGATCGCGATGATGTCCTGCAGTTCCTTGTTCTTCTGCAGAATGGCCTTCACGCGGATGGCTACATCGTAGTGATCCTGGCCAATGTACTGCGGATCCAGGATTCGCGAGGTCGAGGTCAGCGGGTCGATCGCCGGGTACAGGCCACGCGACGCGATTTCACGCGAAAGCTCGGTGGTTGCATCCAAGTGGGCGAAGGTTGCTGCTGGAGCCGGGTCGGTGTAGTCATCGGCCGGGACGTAGACAGCCTGCATCGAGGTGATCGAGCGGCCCTTGGTCGAGGTGATGCGTTCCTGCAGCAGACCCATTTCATCGGCCAAGTTCGGCTGGTAGCCCACGG
The DNA here is from genome assembly GCF_050701915.1 of Glutamicibacter sp. NCBI lineage: Bacteria > Bacillati > Actinomycetota > Actinomycetes > Micrococcales > Micrococcaceae > Glutamicibacter > Glutamicibacter sp. The sequence goes on from NZ_JBOGEG010000006.1 coordinate 15,549, forward strand.
CGGAAGGCATGCGGCCCAGCAGGGTCGACACCTCGGAACCGGCCTGGGTGAAGCGGAAGATGTTGTCGATGAAGAGCAGCACGTCCTGGTTCTGGACATCGCGGAAGTATTCCGCCATGGTCAGAGCCGACAGTGCCACGCGCAGACGAGTTCCAGGTGGCTCATCCATCTGGCCGAACACCAGTGCGGTGTCCTTCAGGACGTTTGCCTCGTCCATTTCGACCCAGAGGTCGTTGCCTTCACGGGTGCGCTCGCCAACACCGGCGAATACCGAGGTACCACCGAAGTTACGTGCAACACGGGTGATCATTTCCTGGATCAGCACGGTCTTGCCAACGCCGGCGCCGCCGAACAGGCCGATCTTGCCGCCCTTGATGTAAGGGGTCAGAAGGTCGATCGACTTGATGCCGGTTTCCAGCATTTCGGTCGAGCCCTCAAGCTCCGAGAACTTCGGAGGCTGGCGGTGGATTGGCCAACGCTCGGTGACCTGGATCTCCGAGTTGTCAACGTCCAGGGCGTCGCCCAGCACGTTGAAGATGTGGCCCTTTACGCCGTCGCCTACTGGGACGGAGATTGCAGCGCCGGTATCGGTCACCGAAGCACCGCGGACCAGGCCGTCGGTGGCCTGCAGCGATACTGCGCGGACCAGGCCCTCACCGAGGTGCTGGCTGGTCTCGAAGGTGATCTTCTTGGTTTCGCCGTTGAGGGTCAGCTCAGCGGTCAGTGCGTTGTAGATAGCAGGCAGTGCGTCGGCTGGGAACTCGACGTCCACGACCGGGCCAGTCACGCGCGCGATGCGACCGATGGCCCCTGCGGTAACCTGCTCGTTGAGTTGGGCAGTCATCTTTCTCACTTCTTGTCTGGTCGGAGTATCGGTAATTAGCTGTTCAGCGCGTCGGCGCCGGCGATAATTTCCGAAAGCTCCTGGGTGATTTCAGCCTGACGGGCATTGTTGAGCAATCGGGTGTACTTCTTGATCAGTTCACCAGCGTTGTCGCCTGCGGCCTTCATGGCGCGCTGGCGTGCAGCGAGCTCGGAAGCTGCGGACTGCAACTGGCAGTTGAACAGTCGAGAATCGATGTAGCGCGGAAGCAGCGCGTCAAGCACTTCTTCCGGCGATGGCTCAAACTCGTACAGTGGCAACAGCTCGTCGGTTGGGGTCTCGGATTCATCCTCGACAACCTCCAACGGCAACAGACGGATGACCGTCGGTTCCTGCGTGACCATCGACTTGAACTGGGTGTAGACGACGTGGATCTCGTCCACGCCACCCTGCTCGAAATCGGTGTCGAAGTCCTCAAGGAGGACGTCGCGCAGCTCGCGTGCGGTTTCGAAACGCGGGGAATCCGTTTCCCCGGTCCACACTCGTGCGTACTCGCGTGAACGGAAATCAAAGTAAGCCTGGGCCTTGCGGCCGACCAAGTAGGTCTTGACTTCCTTGCCTTCTTCACGCAGGAGTTCCACGAGGTGCTCTGCCTGCTTCAGAACGCTGGCGGAGTAGGACCCGGCAAGTCCTCGGTCCGAAGTCATCACCAAGACGGCGGCGCGGCGTACCTGCGCCGGCTCGGTGGTCAGTGGATGCTCGACATCGGCCTGGGACGCGACGGCGGTTACTGCACGGGTAATCGCATTGGCATACGGCAGCGAAGCCGAGACACGCGTACGTGCCTTGCCAATGCGGGATGCAGCGATCAGTTCCATCGCCTTGAAGATCTTGCGCATCGACTTGGTCGATCCGATCTTCTGGCGGTAGACCCGAATCTGGGCTCCCATGTGTGTCCTTTCCTTATCCCCTACCTTGGGAGGGCGGCGCCGTTACCGGCGCCGCTCCCCCTTGGCAAGGAAATTGTCAGCGCTTCTGCTTGACGATCTTTTCCTGGTCAACGGACTCGGAATCGAGAGCGTCGTGCTCTTCGTGTCCGGCTGCGACAAGCTTGTCGTCGCCTTCGCCGAAGAAGCCGGCCTTGAAGTCCGCAACAGCGGTCTTCATGGCTTCCAGAGTCTCGTTCTCCAGCTTGCCGGTCTGGCCAATCACGGTCAGTACATCGGTGCGGTGGCGCAGGTAGTCGATGAACTCGCCCTCGAAGCGGCGTACATCCTCAACCGGGACATCGTCCAGGTAGCCGTTGGTGCCGGCCCAGATCGAAACGACCTGGTCCTCAACCGGGTACGGGGTGTACTGGCCCTGCTTGAGCAGTTCCATCAGGCGCGCACCACGGGTCAGCTGCTGCTTGGAAGCAGCATCCAGGTCCGAAGCGAACATTGCGAATGCCTGCATGTCGCGGTACTGGGCCAGTTCCAGCTTCAAGGTACCGGAGACCTTCTTCATGGCCTTGACCTGTGCCGAACCACCAACGCGGGATACCGAGATACCCACGTCGACAGCTGGACGCTGGTTGGCGTTGAAGAGGTCCGACTGCAAGAAGATCTGGCCGTCGGTGATCGAGATGACGTTGGTCGGGATGAACGCGCCCACGTCGTTTGCCTTGGTTTCGATGATTGGCAGACCAGTCATCGAACCCGCACCCAACTCGTCCGACAGCTTGGCGCAACGCTCAAGCAGGCGGGAGTGCAGGTAGAAGACGTCACCTGGGTAGGCTTCGCGTCCTGGCGGACGGCGCAGCAGCAGGGACACGGCACGGTAGGCTTCAGCCTGCTTCGACAGATCATCGAAGACGATCAGAACGTGCTTGCCGCCGTACATCCAGTGCTGGCCGATGGCCGAGCCTGCGTATGGAGCCAAGTACTTGAAGCCGGCCGGGTCGGATGCCGGGGACGCCACGATGGTGGTGTACTCCAGTGCGCCCTGCTCTTCGAGGGTCTGGCGAACGGCAGCGATGGTCGATGCCTTCTGGCCAATTGCCACGTAGACGCAGCGAACCTGCTTGGTCTGATCGCCGGATTCCCAGTTAGCACGCTGGTTCAGGATGGTGTCAACCGCGATAGCGGTCTTACCGGTCTGGCGGTCGCCAATGATCAGCTGACGCTGGCCACGGCCGATCGGGATCATGGCGTCAATAGCCTTCAGACCGGTCTGCATTGGCTCGTGCACGCTCTTGCGCTGGGTCACGCCTGGTGCCTGCAGCTCCAGGGCGCGACGGCCCTCGGCAGCGATTGGGCCCAGGTTGTCCAGTGGCTCGCCCAACGGGTCGACCACGCGGCCCAGGTAGCCGTCGCCGACTGGAACCGAAAGGATCTCGCCGGTGCGCTCTACCTTCTGGCCAGCTTCGATGCCGGTGAAGTCACCAAGCACAACGACACCAATTTCGCGGGTATCGAGGTTCTGGGCCAGGCCCAGGGTGCCATCTTCGAACTTCAGCAACTCGTTGGCCATGACGGAAGGAAGGCCTTCCACTCTGGCGATGCCGTCGCTCGCGGCGACGACGCGTCCCACCTCGGTGCGCTCTGCCTTACCCGGTTCGTAGGAAGATGCGAACTCGTTTAGGGCATCGCGGACGTCGTTGGCATTGATGGTCAAATCGGCCATCTGCAGTCCCTGCTCTCCTAAATTGTGATCCGGTCCATTGGACCGAATCGAATGTGAATGAAGTCTGTTGTGGTCCTGGCAGCCAGGAACACCAGGCGAAGGATCACTCCCTAGCCCAATGAGTCCTAGCTGGCCAAGGCGCGGCGCAACTCGGCCACGCGTGATGCCACGGAAGCGTCGACAACTTCGTCGCCAACCTTGACTACCAGTCCACCGACCAGCGATGGGTCGGTAGTGGCGTTGAGCTTGAGCTGACGACCGTATAGCTTGTTCAGGCTGGTCTCCAGGCGCGAAAGCTGGGCTTCGGAAAGTTCTACAGAGCTGGTTACCGAGGCAATCCAGCGCTGCTGGCGCTTGGCCACGAGCTCTACGAAACGTCCAACCAAAGCTGCTGGCTTCAAACCGCGGGGGTTCGAAACTGCCTGGGAGATCAAAACCTGCGAGGTCTGCGACGCGTTAGGCACGAGCTTCAGCGCGAGAGTGCGCTTAGCCTCGACTGGGGCCTGTGCATCATCCAACGCACGCTGCAGTTCGTGATTGCCACGCACTGCCTCGATGAAGGAGAACAGATCCTGCTCCAGCTTGTTCAGCCCCGAAGCGCCGTCCTGCTGCTCTGCCACTGCGGTGACCGCAGTGACAGCCAGCGATTCGAGCGCATCGCTAATGTCGCGTTCCGAGCTCCAGCGGGTAGAAGCCAGCTGTGCGACGACGTCCTCGGCGTCAGCCGAGACCTTTCCGTGCAGCAGCTGAGCCAAAAGGCCTGCCTTGTCGGCATTTCCACGGGCTGGGTCAGTCATTGCGCGGCGGAGACCGGCATTTGCATCCAGTACTTCCAGGACCGCGAACAGTTCCTTAGGCAGCTCAATAGATGCCAGTGCCAGCTTGGGTTCCAGGAACGCCAAAGCCTTTGCCAGTGACTCGCTCGATACACTTGCCATTAGTTCGATGCACCTGCGTTCTGCTGAGCTTCCAAATCGGTCAGGAACTTGTCAACCACGCGCTGGGCACGGGCATCGTCCTGCAGAGCTTCGTCAACAACCTTGCTTGCAAGCTCGGTAGCCAATGCGCCCACGTCGGTGCGGAGCGAAGCCAGAGCGGATACGCGCTCAGCTTCGATCTGGCGGTGCGACTGCTCGGTGATACGAGCTGCCTCATCGGTTGCCTTGGTCTTCAGATCCGCGAGGATCTGAGCACCTTCGCTACGAGCTTCCTCACGGATGCGGTTTGCTTCGGTGCGGGCTTCCAGAAGCTGGGCCTTGTACTGTGCCAAGGTCTCCTCTGCTTCCTTCTGCGCTGCTTCAGCCTTCTCCAGGCCACCTTCGATCGCGGTGACGCGATCTTCATAGGACTGCTCGAACTTCGGAGCAATTACCTTGATGACGATGAACAGAAGGACCGCGAAACCAACACCCGTGACGAGAATTTCCCACGGGTTCGGCAACAGCGGGTTGACCGATTCGCTCGCAGCGAGGATGAAATCAGTGCTGTTCATTCTCACTATTCCTTATCTACTAGTTTCCGCTTGTGTGTACGCCTCGCGATAGTGGCGAGGCCACTACAGTTGCGAAAAGACTAGGCGCCGATGACGAAAGCGAAGACCAGGCCCAGGATGGCCAGTGCTTCAGCAAGTGCGAAGCCAAGCATGGCGATTGGCTGCAGGATGCGCTGAGCCTCAGGCTGACGTGCAACACCGTTGATGTAGGCAGCGAAGATCAAGCCAACGCCGATAGCCGAACCGATAGCAGCCAGGCCGTAGCCGATCATATTCAGGGAGCCGTGCAACATGTGATTATGTTCCTTTCAAGATACCGCGCGTTTGCCGGTAGGTTGTGAGGTATTCCTTGAGTGGCTCAAGGAAGATCTTTGTGGGTTGGAAGAAAAGAAGAGTTGGCCTAGTGGGCGTCGGCTTCAATTGCACCCTGGAGGTAGATCGCAGTCAGCAGCGCGAAGACAAACGCCTGCAGGACCATGATCAGCAGTTCCAGGAAGTACATAGCGACCGAGCCAACGATGACCAGGATGCCAAGGCCGTTCATGGCCAGGGAGTCCTGGACAACGATCAGGTGACGAGCGCCGGCAGCTGCCAGCATCACGATCATGTGACCGGCCAGCATCGTTGCCATCAAACGCAGCGAGTGCGTCAGCGGGCGAACGATGAAGTTAGAAATGATTTCCAACGGAATCATCAGTGGCATGATCCAGCCCGGAACACCGGACGGGACGACGGCCAACTTGAAGTAGCGGATACCGTGGTTCTTCAGGCCTACAGCAATCCAGGTGCCGTAGATGATGATAGCCATCGCGTATGCAGAACCAGCGTGTGAGAACGATGGAAGCTGCAACAACGGAATCGCGCCGAAAAGGTTGTTCAGCAGTACGAAGAAGAAGGTCGCGAACAGCAGAGGAATCCAAGGACGGAAGTTCTTCTCGCCGATGATGTCGCGGCCAATTCCGTTACGTACAAACGCGTAACCGGACTCAGCGATGTACTGCATCTTGCCTGGAACCAACTTCGGGTTCTTGATGGTCTTAGTGAAGAACCAAGTGATAAGCACGATCGAAAAAACGATCATGAGCATCTGCTTGCCGAAACCGGTTCCGTACTCAGCGAACCACGGGAAAATATCCGGGAGGTGGGTATCGGACACGGATGGCGGTACGAAGCCGCCTTCTTCTGAGGCCATTGGGAGCGCAAACGCGAACAACGCGCTGTCCTCTCTGCAGTAACGGTCACGGGCAAAAGGCGGTGACTGGCGGTAACTGCCTCTCACCGTGTGAAGAAAAGATCAAACGGGGATCCCATCATGGCCCATGCCGAAAGCATCAACCTTGATGGAGGTCCATCTGCGGGTTACCCCGCGGATGCATCTTGCGTATTCCGCCCGCAGTTAAGCGGACGGCCAAAAATGACCCGAAGTAAGCTTATCAAACTCACAGCACCCCACCGACACAAAGTCGCGCGGAATACTCTATTCCTCGTTGTAGATAGCGAGACGAGCCTTCATGAAGGCACGCACCTCGCCAACCTGCCAGGCAACAAGGGAGATAGCTGCTGCAAGAACGAATCCCTGGCGGTTAACCCAATCGGGCAACCCCAGGTTCAACAACACGAAGGCGATACCAAAAACCTTGATGACAAAGACACCCAAGAACGCGGGCATGGCCCACGAGTGGCGAATTCGCCCTGCAGCTTCGGCGATGAGAATGCCAATCGCGAAAAAGCCAATCACAATCCCGGCAGCTAGCGCGCCAGAAAGCGCGTAGCGAAGATCGGCAACCAACCATGAAATCAGGAAAAATACGGCGGTAGCGATCACCGAATACACCAGTGACAAGCCAAGAATCGGCAACCAGATGGATTTCGGGGCTGACGAAGCACTGACGCGGGCAGAACCAGAATTCACGTCCGCAACCTTTCTTCGTCAACACCGAGGGACCATCGTGCACCCATCGATGCTGATGAAACTTGAAACTTCCACCCATTCCCGAAAGAGCAGATGAAAGAAGATCCAAATTGAATTCTACACGAGATAGAAACAGATTGCTTGTGCGTTACTTGGCTATTTGATCGGGCTAGGCTTTGCCCATGCGCTTGCGTAAGGCCTCAACCCGCTTGATCACCAACGGACGCCACGTTGCAACCGCTGCCACTAGGAACAACAGCAAGGCCATCGGGACCACCAGAATGACCGGGATGAAGGCGATGGAAACCACTGAGACTGCAATCACGGCCGCCCAAAGGTAGAGCAGAATCACCGATTGGCGCACCGAGTGCCCCTGGGCCAGCATCCGGTGGTGGATGTGCTTGGCGTCCGGGGAAAAGGGTGAGCGTTTGTTGGCCAACCGGCGGAAGACCGAGAGCACAAGGTCTAGAACTGGTAGGAAGACAATCACCATCGGCAGCAGCATCGGCATGTAGGCCGGGATGTTGCGGAAGCGCCGAGCCTCCAAGCCCTGCACATCACCGGTCACCGCCACCGCGGCCACCGAGAGGATCATGCCGATGGCAAGGACTCCGGTCTCCCCCATGAAGATATTCGCCGGGTTGAAGTTGTGCGGCAAGAAGCCCAGGCAGGCGCCGAGCAGCAAGGCGCAGAGCAGTGCCCCGATGTTCGCGTAGTCATCCGCGCTCACGTGCGTGGCCAGCACATAGGAGTACACGAAGAAGGTCGCCGCGCCAATGGCGGCCAGGCCAGCGGCCAGGCCATCCAATCCATCGGAGAAGTTGATCGCGTTCATGGTCAGCACGATCAGGAAAACGGTCACTACAATCTGCAGCCATTGTTCATCGATCTGCCACGAACCCACCGGCAGGGACTGGATGACGATTCCATGGGTGGCGACGAGCCAGCCGATCAGGATCTGGCCGGCGAGCTTCAGCCACCACTTCAGGTCGAACATGTCATCGGCCAGGCCCATGAGCACGATGACGCCCAGGGCGTAGGCGATTCCGCGGATGGCGTCGTCATTGCCGAAGACCCCGCGGAAGAAGTGGAAGTTGCTGGCCAGCCATAATCCTGCGGCGAAGGCGGCGATAATCGCCAGGCCGCCGAACTTCACGATCGGTTTTTCGTGCTGGTCGCGTTCGCGCACCAGCTGGTTGCCGGTGAAACGGTGGCCAAGGGTGCGGATGATCGGGGTGAGCAGGAACGAAACCGTAAAGCTGAACGCTATGAGCAGTACGTATGTTCTCATGCGTCGGTTTCCGGTGCGTCCTGTCCCAAATCGAGAACGCCAGGGACGACCACGCGCAGTTCCTCAATGGAAATCGCGCCCGAGCGAACCACCAGCAGGTTCTGGCCGGTGCAATCGATGATGGTCGATGGCAGCACTTCTTCCCCGGCCTCGCCGCGGGGGCCGCCATCAAGGTACACATCCACCGAATCCCCGAGCTGCGCGATGGCCTGCTCGACGTCCAGCGCCGCCGGGTTGCCGGTGCGGTTGGCCGAGGAAACGGCCAGCGGGCCGGTCTGGCCCAGGAGTTCCAGGGCGGTGTCATCGTTGGGCACGCGCAGCGCCACGGTGCCGCGGGTCTCCCCCAGATCCCAGGTCAGCGAAGGCTGGGCGTGCAGGATCAGGGTCAACCCGCCTGGCCAGAACGCTTCGGCCAGCTTGCGGGCGTCCTCGGGGATGTCCCGTGCCAATCCGTCCATGGTGGAACTCTGGGCGATCAGCACCGGAGGGGGCATGGTGCGGTTGCGGCCCTTGGCGGCCAGCAGCATGGCTACGCCCTGGGCGCTGAATGCATCAGCGCCGATCCCGTAGACGGTATCTGTAGGCAAGACGATGCAGCGCTTGTCCGCCAGCGCGGCCTTGGCTGCGGCGATGCCTTCAGCGTGTTCCTGCTCGTTGCTTACCGAAAATGTTGTGCTCACGGGATCATTCTTTCATGCACTGGGTGTCGTTTGGTTATTGCGGCGCGTAGCCGGATGTGGCGCGGGCGCGCCCGGTCAGATCTTCATGGCCTGCAACCTGCATAAATCCGGCCCCGCGCAGCATGGCAGCCGCGGTGTCGCGCTGCACTTCGGCGTGTTCCATCACGTAGTAGCCGCCGGGACGCAAGAGCTTCATCGCTTGGGCGGTAATGGCTCGCGGAATTTCCAGTCCGTCCTCCCCCAGCCCGTACAACGCCATTTGCGGGTCGTGCTCACGCACCTCGACCTCGCGCGGAACCGCGTTGGGCGGAATATACGGCGGATTGGAAATCACCAGATCCATGGTGCCCTCCAGTTCCCCGGGGGCCTGCGTGGCGTCCTGGTGCAACACGATGACCCGGTGCGGCTCGCAATTGGCCCGGGTGTAGCCAATGGCGTCATCCGAGAGCTCTACGGCCCATACGCTGGCTGCTGGCACTTCGCTGGCCAGGGCCGCGGCGATGGCCCCGGAGCCCGAGCACAAATCAATGCACCGCGGGCTGCCGATGCCCTGGGCAGCCAGGAAATCAAGGCCCTGCTGCACCACGGTTTCGGTTTCCGGCCGCGGGGTGAATACCCCCGGCCCCACCTTGAGCTCCAGGTAGCGGAAGTACGCCACCCCGGTCAGGTGCTGCAGCGGGATGCGGGTGCGCCGGGCAGCGACCAGCGCGGTGAATTGCTCGCGGTGCCCCGGATCGAAGCCCTCGCCACGCAGTTCGCGCAGCTTCAGCTGCGAGCGGTCAATGCCCAGCACGTGGCAGAGCAGCAGATCGACGTCGACGCCGGGGCTTGGCACCCCGGCGTCGGCCAGCGCCGCAATCGCCTGGCGGCGTACGGCAGTTAGTTCTTCCAAGGCGTGGTTACTCGCCCAGCGCTGCCAAGCGCTCTTCCTCGTCCATCTGGATGCAGGATTCAACCACCGGCTGCAGGTCCCCGTCCATCACGGCGTCAAGGTTGTAGGCCTTGTATCCGGTGCGGTGGTCGGCAATGCGGTTTTCCGGGTAGTTGTAGGTGCGGATGCGCTCGGAGCGGTCCATGGTGCGGATCTGGCTTGCACGCTGGGCCGAGTTCTCCTTGTCGATGATCTCCTGCTGGTGGGCCAGCAGGCGCGAGCGCAGCACGCGCATCGCGGCTTCGCGGTTCTGGATCTGCGACTTCTCGTTCTGCATGGCCACCACGATGCCGGTGGGCAGGTGGGTAATGCGCACCGCGGAGTCGGTGGTGTTCACCGACTGGCCGCCGGGGCCCGAGGAGCGGTAGACGTCGATCTTCAGGTCGTTCTGGTGGATGTCGACTTCTTCGGGCTCGTCCACTTCCGGCAGGACCAGCACGCCGGCAGCCGAGGTGTGGATGCGGCCCTGGGATTCGGTTACCGGCACGCGCTGCACGCGGTGCACGCCGCCTTCGAACTTCAGCTGGGCGTATACGCCTTCGGCCGGGTCGTTCGATTTGCCCTTGATGGCAACCTGGGCGTCCTTGTAGCCGCCCAGATCGGACTCGTTGAAGGAGATCATCTCCACCTTCCAGCCCTTGTTCTCGGCGAATCGGGTGTACATGCGCAGCAGGTCGGCTGCGAACAGCGCTGCTTCGTCGCCGCCCTCGCCGCCCTTGACTTCGAGGATCACGTCGCGGCCGTCGTTCTCGTCGCGCGGGATCAGCAAGCGGCGCAGCTTCTCTTCGAGCTCTGGCAGGGCGGCGGTGAGGGTTTCCACCTCTTCTGCGAAGTCCGGATCCTCGTCAGCCATTTCCTTGGCTGCTTCCAGGTCATCGGTGGCGGCGTGCCACTTGTTGTAGGCCTCGACGATGCCGTTCAGCTGTGCCGAGCGGCGGCCGAGCTTGCGGGCCAGCGCCTGGTCGGCGTACACCGCTGGATCCGAGAGCTGGGCCTGGATGGCGGCATGCTCTTCTAGTAGCGACTTGACGGACTCGAACATGGTGGGTGTGCTTCCTTGTTGGCGTTTTCCGCGCAGTGCCGGCGCTTATTGCGGCTCTGGCTCTGCTGGAATTCAATTCTAAACGCTGCGCCGGCCGAGGCCGGCGTGCGAGGTGTCACTACGCGCCGATGGCGTCCAGCCAGCTGCCGGGGTGGCAAGCTGGCTGGACGCCATGGCGGTGGGTGGTGCTAATCCTTGTTTGGAGTGGTCTTGTTGACCAGCATCAAGAATTCCGCGTTCGATCCGGTTTCGCGGATCTTTCCGGTGAGCACTTCCAGTGCCTGCTGCGGATCGATGCCCGAGAGCATGCGGCGCAGGCGCCACATGATGCGCACCTCTTCGGCACTCATCAGCTGCTCTTCGCGGCGGGTCGAGGAAGCGTTGACGTCCACTGCCGGGAAGATGCGCTTCTCGGCCAGCTGGCGCGAGAGGCGCAGCTCCATGTTGCCGGTGCCCTTGAATTCCTCGAAGATGACCTCGTCCATCTTGGAACCGGTCTCCACCAGGGCGGTAGCCAGGATGGTCAGCGAGCCGCCGTTCTCGATGTTGCGGGCTGCACCGAAGAAACGCTTCGGCGGGTACAGCGCTGCCGAGTCGACGCCGCCGGAGAGGATACGGCCCGAGGCAGGAGCGGCCAGGTTGTAGGCACGGCCCAGGCGGGTCATCGAGTCCAGCAGGACCACGACATCCATGCCCATTTCCACCAGGCGCTTGGCGCGCTCGATGGCCAGCTCGGCCACGGTGGTGTGGTCATCTGCCGGGCGGTCGAAGGTCGAGGCGATAACCTCGCCCTTCACGGTGCGCTGCATGTCGGTGACTTCTTCGGGACGCTCATCAACCAGCACCATCATCAGGTGCACTTCCGGGTTGTTGACGGTGATCGCGTTGGCGATTGCCTGCAGGATCAGGGTCTTGCCGGCCTTTGGAGGCGAGACGATCAGGCCGCGCTGGCCCTTGCCGATCGGCGCAACCAGGTCGATGACGCGTGGGCCGACCAGCTTCGGGTCGGTTTCCAGGCGCAGGCGCTCGGTTGGGTAGAGCGGGACGAGCTTGTTGAACTCGACGCGTTCGCGGTTGTCCTCTGGCTTCTTGCCGTTGACCGAAGTCAGCTGCACCAGGGCGTTGAACTTCTGGCGCGGGTTCGGGGTCTCGCCCTCGCGTGGCTGGCGGATGGCGCCAACAATGGCATCGCCCTTGCGCAGGTTGTACTTCTTGACCTGGCCCAGGGTGACGTAGACGTCGTTCGGGCCCGGCAGGTAGCCGGAGGTGCGCACGAAGGCGTAGTTCTCCAGCACGTCCAGGATGCCGGCGATCGGCAGCACGACGTCGTCCTCGCTCAGCTGCGGCTCGTCGTCATCACGGCGGTTGCGGCGGTTGCGGTTATTGCGGTCGTTGCGGTCGTTGTTGCGCTCGTTGCGGTCGTTGTTGCGCTCGCGGCGGTTGCTGCGGTCATTGCGATCGTTGCGGTCGTTGTTGCGCTCGCGGCGTTCGCGGCGGTCATTGCGATCGCCACGCTCAGCACGGTCCTCGGTGTTCTCCGAGTCGTTCGAGTCGTTGTTGCGCTCGTTGCGATCGTTGCGGTCGTTGCGGTCATTGCGGTCGTTACGATCGTTGTTGCGCTCGTTGCGGCGGTTGTTGCGTTCGCGGCGCTCTTCGCGGCGGTCGGTGCGCTCTTCAGCGTTCTCCGACTCGGCAGCTTCGGTGCGCTCGCTGCGATCGGTGTTGCGCTCGCGGCGGTTGCCACGCTCGCGGCGGTTACCGCGTTCGCGGCGTTCCTCGCGCGCTTCGCCGCTGTTTTCGGCGTTCTCGGCTGGCGCCTCGGCTGGCTCAGCTGCCTGCTCTGCTGGCTGGTCAACTGGCTTGTTGTTGCGCGAGTTGCGGCGCTGGCGCGGGGCCTTGGGCTCCTCAGCTGGTGCCTGGTTCTCGGCTGGAGCCTCGGTAGCGGCTTCCTTGGCTTCGGCAGGAGCAGCAATCTTGCCGGAGTCGGTCACGCGGCGCGAAGTGCGGCGTGCGCGAGCTGGCTTTTCAGCCGGAGCTTCAGCAGCTGCGCTGGCCTCTGGTGCGGTCTCGGTCTCGGCCTGCGCCTGGGCTGCGGCCTTTGGTGCACGACGTGCACGGGTCTTGGTTTCCTTGGCCTGCTCGGCTGGAGCTTCAGCCTTCGCTGCAGGTGCTTCGGCCTTGGCAGACTTTGCTTCCTGTGCGGCCTTGGCGTCCTTGGCGGCAACTGAGCCACCGCGCTGGTGGTCGCCGATGGCCTTGACCAGATCAGCCTTGCGCATCCGCGAACCGCCGGTGATGCCCAGCTGCGAAGCCAACTGCTGGAGCTGGGTCATTTTCAAAGAGGCCAGGCCGGCGCTCTTGTTTTCGGAAGTCTTGGTGTCCACGCCTTCGTTGAGGCTCGTGGTTTCGGTCACGAAAGTTCCTTCTGACTCGTAGGATGGGCCGCTTCAAGGCAGGCCCACTATGCCGTAAATGATGTTCCGTAGCCGAAGATTTCGTGGCTACTTCACTTTCTCCCCGCAAGATAGCCCAGAAATCGGGACGAAACTGCAGTGGATTAAAGAGACTGATATCTCCTAGGCACGAAGACGCACCTGAATGCGGGATATCAAAGGTGCTGCGAACTGCAGGAGGATCCGGGACGGCTGGACGAATGAAATCGGGTTCAAGAACCGAATTTATCCGCATCAACACTGGCCACAAAGGATTCGGACCGGGCTACTGCCCAGCTATCCGGCCTGCCATGGTGTTACAGCACTTCTACTGTAACACCGTTGGAGGCCAGCTTGGGAACTTGCGCCTGCCAAGACACTGAAGAACCCGCAGAAAATTCGTCGATCACCGCTTGCACGGCAGCTACCTGATCATCGCCGGCGACCAGGGTCATCACGGTCGGTCCGGCACCGGAGACCACGGCGGCCAGTCCTGCGTCGCGCAGCTTGGCAATCAGCGCCGCGCTTTCGGGCATCGCCGCGGCGCGGTAGTCCTGGTGCAGGTAGTCCTTGGTGCCGCCAAGCAGCTGGCTCGGGTCGTTGCTCAGCGCATGGATCAGCAGCGCGGCGCTGGCGCTGTTCGCCGCGGCTACCGAGTGGTCGACTTGTGCGGGCAGCGCGCCGCGAGCGACCTCGGTGGACAAGCCGTTGGACGGGATCGCCAGCACCGCGCGCAGGTCCTGGTGCAACGGCACCTGCACCGAGCTGAAGCTGCCGTCCGCATTGGTGGCGGAAATGCTCAGCCCGCCAAAGACCGCCGGAGCCACATTGTCCGGGTGCCCTTCCCACGCCGCAGCTGCCTGGAAGATCCGCTCGATCCCGCCGCGGGCTTCGGCGGGAAGCAGAGCATCGGCAGCGGCGTAGGCTGCGACAATCGCGGCGGCCGAGGATCCCATGCCCCGCGCGTGCGGGATATTGTTATGCGCCACCAGCTGGATTCCTACCGGTTCAAAACCGGCGTCCTTCCAGTAGCGGTGCATTTCCTTGATGATCAGGTGCGACTCATCGCGTGGCAGTTCCTGTGCCCCATCGCCGAATATCTCGACACTGCTGGACTGCGCGGTGCGCACTTCGAGGCGGTCGCGGTATTCCAGGGCCAGGCCCAGCGAGTCGAAGCCAGGACCGAGGTTGGCGGAGGTGGCCGGCGGGGAAACGATCAACTTCTGGCCCAGGGCGATCTGCTGCGTCATGGTTCCTTCAAGGATTCGGTGCGAAAGGTAGTGGGTGCGCAACGGCCCGCCACGATTGGCTCCCCCAGTCCGGGAGAATCAAAGGCGCGGCGGGCCGTTGGGCTGCCGGCGGCTGGCCGGCGAAATGCTGCTAGGCCAGGCCCAGTGCGCCAGCGACCTCGACCACGTCGAAGGCCACCTTCTTCGGCGCAACTTCCGAGCCGTCGGCCTGCTTCAGGGCCCAATCCGGGTCCTTGAGGCCATGGCCGGTCACGGTGATCACGATCTTCTTGCCAGTTGGCGCGTTGCCCGCGGCATGGTGCTTGAGCAGGCCGGCGACACCGGCTGCCGAAGCAGGCTCCACGAAGACGCCCTCGCGCGAGGAGAGCCAACGGTGGGCGGCGAGGATCTGCTCATCGGTGACCGAGTCGATCTGCCCGCCGGACTCGTCGCGGGCGGCTTCGGCCTGTTCCCAGGATGCCGGGTTGCCGATGCGGATCGCGGTGGCGATGGTATCCGGTTCGGTGATCGGGTGGCCGGCCACGATCGGGGCGGCCCCGGCAGCCTGGAAGCCCCACATGACCGGGGTCTTGGTCGACACCGGCTCCAGCACCTTGCCGGCCTGGTTGGTCCACGCCGAGCAATACTCCTTGTAGCCCTTCCAGTACGCGGTGATGTTGCCCGCGTTGCCTACCGGCAGCAGGTGGTAATCCGGGGCGTCGCCCAGGAAGTCGACCACCTCGAAGGCACCGGTCTTCTGGCCCTGGATGCGGGCCGGATTCACCGAGTTCACCAGGAACACCGGGTAGTTCTCGCTCAGCTTGCGCGCGACTTCCAGGCAGTTGTCGAAGTTGCCGTCGATCTGGATGATGTCCGCGCCGTGGGCGATTGCCTGGGACATCTTGCCCATGGAGATCTTGCCATCGGGAACCAGCACCGCGCACTTGAGCCCGGCCTGGGTAGCGTAGGCGGCGGCCGAAGCGGAGGTGTTGCCGGTGGAGGCGCACACCACGGCCTTGGCGCCGGCAGCGACCGCTGCGGTCATCGCCATGGTCATGCCGCGGTCCTTGAAGGAACCGGTCGGGTTCATGCCCTCGACCTTCAGGTACACCTCGTTGCCGGTTTCTGCCGACAGCGCCGGGGCGTAGACCAGCGGGGTGCCGCCCTCGCCGAGGGTGATGACCTTCGTGTTTTCGTCTACTGGCAGGCGATCGGCATATTCGCGGATCACTCCGCGCCACTGGTGAGCCACGTTAGTTTCCTTCAACTCGCATAACGGATAGAACAGAGTGCACCGCGTCCAGCGCGGTGAGCGCCTCGACGGTGCTGGCCAGGGCCGCTTCGGTGCCCTGGTGGGTCAGGATGCGCAGCTGCGCGCCGGCTTCGGCGTCCACCTGCTGGCTCATCGACTCGATGGAGACCCCGTGCTCGCCGAAGACGGTGGCGATGGCGGCCAGCACGCCGGACTGGTCCTTGACCGACAGGCCAATCCAGTAGCGGGTGTCGATGGCTTCGAAGTCCAGCATCCGTGGGGCCTGGTTGACCGAGCCGTTGGGCAGCGGGGCTCCTGCAGCGATTTGGCGGGCCACGGCAACGACGTCGCCCATGACCGCCGACGCGGTCGGGTTGCCACCGGCTCCAGCCCCGTAGAACATCAGGTCGCCGGCGTTCTGCGCTTCGACGAACACGGCGTTGAACGCGCCATGCACGGTGGCCAGCGGGTGGCTGCGGCGCACCAGCGCTGGGTAGACGCGCACCGAAATCCCGGCTTCGGCCTGCTCGGCGATGGCCAGCAGCTTGATCACGTAGCCGGCGGCGGCCGCGGCCGCGACATCGGCGGCGGTGACTTCGGTGATGCCCTGGGTCCAGACCTGTTCCGAGGACACGGTGGTGTGGAAGGCCAGCGAGGCCAGGATCGCGGCCTTCGCGGCGGCATCGTGCCCGCCCACGTCGGCTGTTGGATCGGCTTCCGCATAGCCCAGCGCCTGGGCTTCGGCCAGCACGTCGTCGAATGCGGCACCGGTGGTGTCCATTGCGTCGAGGATGAAGTTGGTGGTGCCGTTGACGATGCCCATCACCTTGGTGATGTGGTCCCCGGCCAGCGAGTCAGCGATCGGGCGCAGGATCGGGATGGCCCCGGCCACCGCGGCCTCGTACCGCAGCTGGGCGCCGTTTTGCGCAGCCAGGGCATTGAGCTGGGCGCCCTTGAGCGCGATCAGGGCCTTGTTGCCGGTAATGACGCTGGCACCCTTGGACAGGGCGGCGGCGATGTACTCGCCGGCCGGCTCCATGCCGCCGAGCAGTTCGATGACCACATCGGCCTGGGCGATCAGCCCGTGGGCGTCGGTGGTGAAAAGCTCCTGGGGCAGCGCTACATCGCGTTTGGCATCCGGGTTGCGCACGGCAATGCCAATCAGCTGCAGGCCGGCGCCCGAGCGGGCAGCCAGTTCATTTGCATCTTCCAGCAGGATCCGGGCCACCTGGGCCCCGACCGTGCCGCAACCCAGCAGGGCTACCTTCAGGTTCTTTTCGCCGCTCAATTAAACTCCCATGTCACGGGCCAACAAGTCTGTTTCCGTTTCCCTGCGCACGATCAGACGGGCTTGGCCATCGCGTACAGCTACCACCGCGGGGCGGGTGAGGTAGTTGTAGTTGCTCGACAGCGCCCAGCAGTAGGCGCCGGTGGCCGGAACGGCGAGCAAATCGCCGGCCGCCACGTCCTCGGGCAGGTAAACGTCCTTCACGACTATGTCACCTGACTCGCAATGTTTCCCAACTACACGAGAAATAATTGCGTCGCTTTGCGTCATACGGCTAGCCAGCACGGCAGTATATTGCGCGTCGTAGAGCACCGGGCGCGGGTTGTCGCTCATCCCGCCGTCCACCGAAATGTAGCGGCGCGGGTGCAGCGCCCCTGATTCGCCTTCTACCTGGACGTCCTTGCGCACGCCGGCCTCGTAGAGGGTGAAGGTGGTCGGGCCGGCGATTGCGCGTCCCGGCTCGATGGAAATGCGCGGGCATTCCAGCTCAAGTTCGGCGCAGGTCACCGAGACCACTTCAGCCATCTGGCCGGCCAGCTTGGCCGGGGTGGAGGGGTGGTCCTGCAAGGTGTAGGCAATGCCGTAGCCGCCGCCCAGATCCAGCTCGGGCAGGGATACACCGTGGATCCCGCGGATCTTGGCCAGCAGGCCAAGCATGGTGCGGGCGACCATGGCGAAGCCCTCGGCCTCGAAGATCTGCGAACCGATGTGGGCATGCAGGCCCAGCAGGTTGATGTTCTGCGCCTCGATCGCCTGGGCGACCGCACGCAGCGCAGGAGAAGTGCCGGAGGCATCGTCCAGGATGGACAGGCCGAACTTCTGGTCCTCGTGCGCGGTGGCGATGGCCTCGTGGGTGGAGGCGTGCACTCCGGGGGTAATGCGCAGCATGACCTGCGCGCTCTTGCCCATGGCATCGGCGATCGAAATCACCCGGTCCAGCTCGTCCAGCGAGTCGATAACCAGGCGTCCCACTCCCATGTCGATGGCGCGGGTGATCTCGGCAGCCGATTTGTTGTTCCCGTGCAGCGAGAGGTTGGCCGCCGGCACCTTGGCGGCGTTGGCCACGGCCAGCTCGCCGCCCGAGCAGGTGTCCAGGCGCAGGCCCTCGGCGGTGACCCAGCGGGCCACCTCGGTGCACAAGAATGCCTTGCCGGCGTAGTAGACGTCTACTGACCCGCACAGGTCCTTGAACGCGTCGTCAAACGCGGTCTTGAATCCCCGGGCGCGGGCGCGGAAGTCATTCTCGTCGAGCACGAACAGCGGGGTGCCGAACTCGGCGGCCAGCTGGGAGACCGGAATGCCCTGGATGGACAGTTCGCCGCCAGCCACGCGGGAAACCCCCGAAGCCCACTCGATCTGCCGAAGTGCGTTGATGTTTTCCGGGAATTGCAGCCATTGCGGGGCTAGCGGCGATACGGCCATAAGGTCTTACATCCTCTCTGGGGCGGAAACGCCCAGCAGTTCCAATCCATTTGCCAAAACGGTGGTGGCGGCGTCGTTCAGCCACAGGCGGGTGCCGTGCACCGGTGCGACCGCTTCGCCTTCGCCCACCGGGGTGATGCGGGTTGCGGCATACCACGAGTGGTAGGCGCCGGCGACCTGCTCCAGGTAACGGGCAATGCGGTGCGGTTCGCGGAATTCTGCGGCACCTGCAACCACCGACGGGAACTGGCCGAGCACGGCCAGCAGCTCGTTTTCGGTCGGGTCGGTCAGCAGGGCGGCATCGAAGCCATCACGGGTAGCGCCCTTGGCGGCGGCGTTGCGGGCCGCGGCGCACGAACGGGCGTGGGCGTACTGGACGTAGAACACCGGGTTGTCATTGGTGTTCTTCTTCAGCTGCTCGGGGTCCAGCGCGATGGGCGAATCGGCCGGGAAACGGGCCAGCGAGTAGCGCAATGCGTCGGCGCCGATCCAGTTGATCAAATCGCGCAGCTCGATGATGTTGCCGGCGCGCTTGGACAGCTTGGCTCCGTTGACGGAAATCAGCTGGCCGATCAGCACCTCGATGTTCTTTTCCTTGTCATCTCCCGCGCAGGCGGCAATCGCCTTCAGGCGGTTGACGTAGCCGTGGTGGTCGGCACCCAGCAGGTAGATCTTCTCTTCGAAGCCGCGGTCCTTCTTGGACAGGTAGTAGGCGGCGTCCGCGGCGAAGTAGGTTGGCTCGCCGTTGGCGCGGATCAGCACGCGGTCCTTGTCATCGCCGAAATCGGTGGTGCGCAGCCAGACCGCGCCATCCAGGTCGAAGATGTGGCCCTGCTCGCGCAGGCGTGCCACGGCGTCGGCTACGGCGCCGCCCTCATGCAAGGTGGTTTCGGAGAAGAACACGTCGAAGCTCACTCCGAAGTCGGCCAGGGTGCTCTTGATGTCTTCCAGCTGCGCCTTGTAGGCGGCGTCGCGCAGGGCGGGGATGGCTTGCGCTTCATCCAGCGTGCCCAGCTCCGGGTTTCCGGCCAGGACGGTATCGCCCAGCTCCTTGATGTATTCGCCGGGGTAGCCGCCTTCTGGCACTGGCAGGCCGTGGATGCGGTTGTACACCGAGCTGGCGAAGACGTTCATCTGGTTGCCGGCGTCGTTGATGTAGTACTCGCTGGTGACCTTGGCTCCCGAAGCGCGCAGCACGCGGGAGATGGCATCGCCCAGTGCGGCCCAACGGGTGTGGCCGATGTGCAGCGGGCCGGTTGGGTTCGCGGATACGAATTCCATGTTGACCACGTGGCCGGCCAGGGCATCGTTGTTGCCGTAGGCGGAGCCCTTTTCCACGATGGTGCGGGCCAGCGAGCCGGCGGCAGCAGCGTCAAGGGTGATGTTCAGGAAGCCGGGACCTGCGATGTCCACGGCGCCGACTCCTGGGACTGAAGCAAGTCGGGTGGCCAGGATCTGGGCGAAGTCGCGCGGGGCCATGCCGGCCTTCTTGCCCAGCTGCAGCGCGATGTTGGTAGCCCAGTCGCCGTGTTCACGGCTCTTCGGGCGGTCCACGCGTACGGTCTCTGGCACCTCGACGGAGATTTCACCGGCGGTTACGGCTTCGGTGAGGCATGCGGATATTGCTGCGGAGAGTTCTTCAGGAGTCACCGTTCAAGAATACCGGTAATTGCCGTGCTTCTTCAGCATTCATGACTTGCATCGCCTGTGAGACTGGCCCAACCCGGTGACTTTTGCAACACATGCGAGCCAGGGTGTTGGAATTGCGCAGATCAAGTCACGACCTGATAGTATTTTTTTGTTGCCCAGCAACACGCCTCTGTAGCTCAGTGGATAGAGCGTCTGCCTCCGGAGCAGAAGGCCGAAGGTTCGATTCCTTTCAGGGGCACCACCCAAATTGCAGGTCCTGGTCTCACCGGGACCTGCTATTTTTTTGCCCCGAGTTCCACGGGCGCTAGCGCCTGCGGCTGCTTCGATGGTTATCTAGGGTTCATGACCGATACCACAGGCGCCCATCCCAACGAGCCGCATGACGCCAACTTCGCCGAACGCCTGAACTGGCTGCGCGCCGGGGTGCTCGGGGCAAATGACGGAATAGTTTCCGTCGCGGCCACGGTGGTCGGTGTCGCCGGAGTAACCAACCAGTCGGCCCCCATCCTGGTCGCGGGCATGGCGGCGGTTATCGGCGGTGCCGTTTCCATGGCGCTGGGCGAGTATGTTTCGGTCAGCAGCCAGCGCGATTCGCAGCAGGCGCTGATTGAGAAGGAACGCCAGGAACTTGCGGACGATCCGGCAGCGGAACTTGCCGAGCTGGCCGGGATCTACCAGTCCCAGGGAATCAGCCGCGAAACCGCGCTCCAAGTGGCCAGGGAACTCACCGAGCATGATGCCCTCGCGGCCCATCTTTCCGCGGAGCTGAATATCGATGCCAATGAAGTGGCCAATCCCTGGCACGCCGCCTATGCCTCTGCGGCGGCCTTCATTGCGGGTGCGATCCTGCCGATGCTGGCCATATTGCTCCCACCGGCCGAAGTGCGCATTCCCATCACCTTTGCCGCGGTACTGATTTCGCTCGCCTTCACCGGCATGCTCAGCGCATATATCGGGGGAAGCGCCAAACGCGTGGCGGCAGCAAGGCTAGTCATCGGCGGGGCCTTGGCCTTGGCCGCGACCTTCTCGATCGGCACGCTGCTGGGATCCAGCGGAATCATCTAGCCCTGGCTTGCCGGACTTGGACCGCGAAAGGCTTGCTGGCCGCGGGGCCGAACCCCTGGCCAAGCTGGTGCCCAAACGGACCAATGCCGGTTTCCGGGCGTTCGCCCTTATAGGCTGGGGCCGTGACCTGGCAACGCGGATTCGGTGTGCTGTGGGCAGCCAATGCGCTGTCCAACCTTGCCGACGGGCTTGCTTTTATTGCGCTGCCGTTGCTGGCCGCCTCATTGACCAGCGATGCCCGGCTCATTGCCGGGCTGCCGCTGGGCTACGCTGTGGTGCGCATGCTGTTCGCACTGCCCATCGGGGTGTGGGTGGACCGGTTCGAGCGCCGCGGCTTGCTCAGCGCGGCCAATATCCTGCGCGGTCTTGCCTTGCTGGCCCTGGCCTCCTGTTTCCAGTTCGACGGAGCGAACCTGTTGTTGCTGTATCTGGCCATGGCCTTGATCTCGGTCTTGGAGGGCATCTGCGATTCTGCGGCAGTGGCGATTCTCCCCCAGCTGGAGTTGCCCGGGAACCTCGATCGAGCGAACAGCAAGATTGCCGCCACCCAGCTTCTCGCCGATGAATTCGCCGGTCCCCCGCTGGGCGGTGTCCTTTTCGCCGCGGCTGCCGCCGTGCCGCTGTATTCCATCGGCGGCTTATGGACTGCGGCAGGGCTGATCGCATTGGCCTTGCCGCGAGGCCGCGCGCGAAGCATCGCAGCCGGCGAGCGCAGCTATCTCTGGACAGAAGCCCGTGAAGGCATCAGCTGGTTAGCGAAGCATCGGGTGGTTGGCGCTTTGGCGCTGATTGGCGGCTTGGCCAGCGTCGGGTACATGCTTCCGTTTTCCATCCTTGTGCTTTTCGCCCGGGAACGGCTCGGCCTGGATTCGGCAGGCTATGGAATGCTGTTGGCATTCTCTGCGGTGGGCGGGCTTCTCGGGAGCGCCATCGCGCCGAAGCTGCGCAGGGTGCTGGGATTCAAGAAACTCATCGTGTCCAGCCTCGCACTCGGTGCGCTGAGCCTCGGTGTCCTGTCCTTCGCTGCCTCTGCAATTCTCGCCGGGATCATGCTGGCGCTGTACATCATGCATGCGGTGATCTGGAACATCTGCTCGCTGTCCCTGCGCCAGCAGCTGGTTCCGGAGAACCTCATGGGACGGGTCAGCGCTGCGGGCAAGGTGCTGGGGCTGCTCGGCCTGGCCCTGGGCGCGGCAGCCGGAGGCTTGCTCGGAACGATCAGCCTGGCGCTTCCTGTTGCCGCTGGTGCAGTTGTTTTCGCCTTCTGCGCTTTGCAGGCGCTGTCCAAGCTCGAACGGGCCACCGGCTATTCCCGGTGACCGGTGGCTGCATGGCACGGATTGGCCTGCACCAAAGATCTTGCGCTCCAACCTGCTGCAGCGCATGCGGCCGCAACGCCGGAAAAAACACCGGGAACACCCTTGGGTTCGCTTGCTTGCTGAGGCAAACCGATGCCGCCAAGGCGCGATCCGGCGTGAATACCTCGCACAATGTCCCGGTTCAAGCACAACAGCCTGCTGCCGCGTAGAAATTATTCAATCCGCTGCCTCTCCAGATCTGCCCGGCATCGAGCTGATGACGGCGTACTGCGCAAAATCCGCCTCGGACAGTCGAGGCCGGATCTTCTTGAACGTGGCATACGCCAGCGGCTCGCAGGTCTCGTCGTGTTTGCCTTCCCCAACAGGAGCGCGCAGATCTCCACGGCGCGTGGCGGGAAGTGTAGGCTGGGGCCATGCCACGCATTATTTCCGCGCCGATGGATCTGGTTATCGCTACTCACCGCGGGATTGATTTTCGTTTTGCCGGGCTCAGCCTGACCACGAAACTGCCGCCATCCCGTTATGCCACGGCGGGCGGAACCGGTTTGGGATTCGACCTACGTGGAGTCATCAATGATGAAACCCGGCGGCTGGATTCGCTGTTCCACGATGCTCTGGAGTCATGGGCCGAAATTGCGCAAGAGCAGGGCGCGGAACAAGCCGGTCCGGCACCTCAAATGCCCAGCAACGCAGTTCTTGAACCAATCAAGGCGAACATCACGGATGATGTTGGCACCACCTATGCCTGTGTTGGTGGACGAGTCGGCGGCACTGGCACCGAATGGGACGCCACCTGGATCTATCACCCCGCGCCACCACGTCAAGCCCGGCAACTGGTTTTGGCGTTCACCATCGATGGCACCCTGACAGGCCAATCATGCGTCATAGACTTGCAGGCACCGGATACTGGGCGCTGATAAAGTTCCAGAAATACGAACGGTCGTATTCGGCGGCGGTGAAACACTCGTCGATAAGTCTCGTGAATGGCTCGAACAAGCTCGAGCTGCCGGGATACCGGCCTTTGCTTTCCATGCGCTGCTCGGCTCGCTGATTGAGCGTTCCAAGGACCATCGACTGATTTGGGAGGAACTCGCCGTGCCTCCTCCTGAATATCGAAAACAGATTCTTTTCGCTGATCTCTACCCCGACGCAATTGCTTGCCTTCGGTCCCTACAGCATTCTGGACTGGCACTGGGCATTGCAGGTAACCAGCCCTCAGGTGCTGCTGAGCAATTGTCCGCCGCTGGGGTTTCGGCAGATTTCATCGCTTCCTCTGCGCAAAGGGGCGTGGCCAAGCCATCTGGAAAATTCTTTGCTCGCATCATAGCGGAGTCCGGGTTCGCCGCACCTTCTATCCTTTATGTTGGAGATCGCCTCGATAACGATGTCTTGCCGGCACGGCGGGCCGGAATGAAAACTGCGTTAGTTGTTCGCGGGCCCTGGGGACATATTCACGCCCGGAGAGCGGAATCCGTTCTTGCCGACTACCGCATACATTCACTGAATGAATTGGTGCATCTGTGGGATTAGCCCAATTGACGATTCGTAGCTCTTGCCAGCCGATCCAGGTGAATCCAGCCGGATCCGCGGCGGTCGATAGCTGAGTTGGCGGCACCTACTGGCTTTCCAGCAACTGCAAGGACCCCTGCCAGGCCAGCGAACTGGCATCCGGTGATTGCCCCGAGGCTCGGATGCTCATGGCCGGGCTTCCGCTTGAAGCTTTGGCCCAGCAGCATCATGTAGACCGTTCCGGGCTTTGCAGGCGGCGATCGGCTGGCAGATGCTGTGCCGGAGAATAAGACTCGCCGCTCGGTCGCGATTCCAGGATCATGCATCGGGCAGGAACAGGCATTCACGAATCGCCGGCAGGACTCCAAGCACACCGACTGGCCAATCGACCACGTAGGATCTGCAGACGATGCACTGCCCGTTCTTGGAAAAGCCATCGAGGTTGAAATCAACTTGCACCGGCGGTTCAAGCGCTTTGAATCCCGTCCGCAAGGAACCATGCAGCAAATTGCCGCCCGAAGAGGCGTAGTTTGCCAGCGGGGTCCTGGCCTGGCCTCTTGGGTTGGTACTGGCCGCGACGCGGTCACCATGGCGACGGCTGCAGCACTCCGGTGCTGGTCGGGGGTTCCTTTAACCACTGCAGGCCCCGCACCCATCGGGTGCGGGGCCTGCGCGGATGCTGATCAGCTGCTACTGGAGCATGGTCTTGTCATCGAGCTGTGCGCCCTTGATCTTGCTGAACTCCTCCAGCAGGTCCTTGACGGTCATCTTGGACTTCTCTTCCTGGTCCAGGTCCAGGATGATCTGCCCGTCGTGCATCATGATCAGCCGGGTGCCCAGCTGCAATGCCTGTTCCATGTTGTGCGTCACCATCAAGGTGGTCAGCTTGTGGCGTTCGACGATCTCCTTGGTCAAGCGCGACACCAGCGCCGCACGCTGCGGATCCAAAGCCGCGGTGTGCTCATCGAGCAGCAGGATCTTCGGCTTGGAGAAGGTGGCCATCAGCAGGCTCAGCGCCTGGCGCTGGCCTCCGGAGAGCAGGCCCACCTTGGTCTTCAAGCGGCCTTCCAAACCGAGCTCCAGGCTCTTGAGCTCCTCGACGAACAGCTCGCGCCGCTTGGAGCCCACGCCCATGCCCAGACCGCGGAAACGGCCGCGGGCGTAAGCCAGCGCCATGTTCTCCTCGATGGACATGGTCGGCGCGGTGCCGGCCATCGGATCCTGGAATACCCGGCCGATGTACTTGGCGCGGGTGTAGTCGGCCATTTTGGTGACGTTCTTGCCCGCGATGGTCACCGAACCGGCATCGGGCTGCAGCTTGCCTGCAACCATGTTCAGCACGGTGGACTTGCCGGCGCCGTTGGAGCCGATGACGGTGACGAATTCACCGTCCGACAGGTTCAGGTTGATGTTGCGCAGCGCCTTGCGCTCGTTGACGGTTCCCGGGAAGAACGTCCGCGACAGGTTCTTGATTTCAAGCATTGGTGCGAACCTCTTCCTTGGTTTCAACTGCTGCTGGGGTGCGCTTGAAGTTCTTGATGATCCTCTGGAAGCCCTTCCACTTCGGCAGCAGCAGGGCGACGACAACGAGGACCGCGGAGATCAGCTTCATGTCGTTGACCTCCAGGCCCGCCGACAAGGCCATCTGGATGACCAGGCGGTAGATCACGGCGCCGAAGACCACCGCGATGGCGGCCAGCCAGATGTAGCGCTGGGTGAAGATCGCCTGGCCGACGATGACCGAGGCCAAGCCGATCAGGATCAGGCCGATGCCCATGCCGATATCGGCGAAGCCCTGGTACTGGGCGATGACCGCACCGGAGAGCGCCACCAGTCCGTTGGACAGCGCCAGGCCCAGGATCTTCTGGTTGTCGGTGCTCACGCCGAAGGAACGGATCATTTCCTGGTTGTCGCCGGTGGCGCGCATGGCCATGCCCAGCTCGGTGTGCAGGAACCAGACGATCGCTGCCACGAAGGCCAGGCAGACGGCAAAGAGGATTGACACCGAAGCCCATGAGCCGAGGAGGCCCGAGACGCGCATCGGGCTGATCAGGGTGTCCTCCCCCAGCAAGGGGGTATTGGCCTTGCCCATGATGCGCAGGTTGATCGAGTACAGCGCGATCATGGTCAGGATGCCGGCGAGCAGGCCATCGATCTTGCCCTTGGTATGCAACAGGCCGGTAATGACACCGGCAACCATGCCGGCGAAGAAGGCCAGCACGGTGGCCAGCCAGGGATTCATCCCGTTCACGATGCCTACCGAGGCGACGGCGGCACCGGTGGTGAAGCTGCCGTCGACGGTCAGGTCGGGAAAGTCCAGGATACGGAAGGTCAGGTACACCCCGAGCGCCATGATGGCGTAAATCAGGCCGAGTTCAACCGCTGTGATCATGTGTGGATCCTTGAGTTGTAAGTTTTGCGAGTAATCACGACGAAAGGCGAGGCATCAGGTTATGCGCCTCGCCTTTCGTCGGTAGGTTGTTGCCGGGGTCTAGTAGACCTCGACGGCTTCGGACTTCATCTCTTCGGTGAATTCGATGCCGACCTTCTTGGCGGCCTTTTCATTCAGGTAGAGATCGACCTCGGAGATGGTCTCCACCGGCATGGTTGCCGGCTCGGCCTCGCCCTTGAGCAGCTTCACTGCCATGGCAGCGGTCTGCTCGCCCAGCTTCTCGTAGTTGATTCCGTAGGTTGCGGTAGCGCCGCGCTTGACGGACTCGCCGTCAGCCGAAATCACCGGCACGTTGTTCTTCTGGGCAACCTGCAGCAGGCCTTCCAGGGCGGAGACGACAGCGTTGTCGGTCGGAACGTAGTACGCGTCGACATCCAGCGAGCTGGCGGCCTGCTGGACTTCGCTGGAAGCCGAGACAGCCGCTTCTTCAATGGTCAGGCCCAGGCCCTTGGCAGCTTCCTTGGCCATCTTCACCTGGACTGCGGAGTTGGCTTCACCCGAGGAGTAGACGATGCCGACCTTCTTGGCATCTGGCACCAGGTCCTTGAGCAGCTGCAGCTGCTCGTCTACCGGGTTCATGTCCGAGGTGCCGGTGACGTTCGCGCCCGGAGCTTCATTGGAGGCGACCAGCTTGGCATCAACCGGGTCGGTCACAGCGGAGAAGAGCACCGGGACGTTGGTGATCGCCTGCGCGGCGGCCTGGGCCGACGGGGTAGCAATCGCCAGCACCAGGTCGATATCCGAATCAGCGGCGAGCTTGCCGGCAATCGAGGTGTTGGTGGCCTGATCGGTTTCGGCGTTGTTCTCGTCGTAGCTGATCTTCTCGCCCGTGTAGCCGGCTTCTTCCATGCCTGCCTTGAAGCCGGTGACCACTGCGTCCAGCGAAGGGTGCGAGACGAACTGGGAGATGCCGATCTTGACGGCATCGTCGCCGCCCCCAGCGGTGCCCTGCTCGCCACTGCCGCCGCAGGCAGTCAAGGCCAGTGCGCCAGCTGCTGCGATGGCAGCGAATTTCATGGCGGTGAAGCTCTTCATTGAAGTTCCTTTCAAAGTTCCCTTGCGAGTGATTCCCACCGATAGCGCGGATGCCCGGTTATGAAGCGCAACTGGTGCGCAGCATGCGGGAACCGTCCAGGCATCACGTCGATGATTACCCCCGATCTTACATGTGAACGACCTCACCTTGCCTACAATCAAGGTCGATTCCTAGACGTTTGCATCTTGATACCGGTTCCTGTGGACACAAATGATCCAGACGGCAGCGGAATCTGGAAGTTTTGTATTTACCGGCCTGAACTTGTCGACATTTGCTTGGACAATCTGAAAATTTGACTCCTGGACCGATGCGGCCGGAAGCGCATTTTCGGTGCCGAACCGGACTTCGGCCCGGCGGCCACCACGAAAATGCATGGCGCGAATAGAATGGGAACATCATGGCGCTTAGCATTACGTATCCCGAAGCCCTTCCCGTCTCAGCCCGCCGCGAGGACATCCTCGCCGCGGTGCGCGAAAACCAGGTCGTGGTAATCGCCGGCGAAACCGGTTCGGGCAAAACCACCCAGCTTCCCAAGATGCTCATCGAACTCGGCCTGGCCGAGAAGGGCATGATCGGGCACACCCAGCCCCGGCGCCTGGCCGCGCGCACCGTGGCCGAGCGCATCGCCGAGGAAATGGGCACCGAAATCGGCGATGAAGTCGGCTTCCACGTGCGCTTCACCGGCGAGGTCTCGCGCAAGACCAAGCTGAAGGTGATGACCGATGGCATCCTGCTGGCCGAGATCAAGCGCGACAGGCTGCTCAAGAAGTACTCGGCGATCATCATCGACGAGGCCCATGAGCGCAGCCTGAACATCGACTTCCTGCTGGGCTATCTCAAGCAGATCATGCCCAAGCGCCCCGAGCTGAAGATCATCATCACCTCGGCCACCATTGACCCGCAGCGCTTTGCCGAGCATTTCGGCAAGCCGCTGCCGGGCGGCGAAGTCGCCCCTGCCCCGATCCTGGAAGTCTCCGGGCGCACCTTCCCCGTCGAGCTGCGCTACCGCCCGCTGCAGGCCGAGCTTGAGGTCGACGCGGATGAGGCCCGGGAGAATTCGCTGGAGGAAGAGCGCGATCCGCTGGATGCGGTCACCGATGCGGTCAAGGAGCTGAGCGGCGAAGCACCGGGCGATATCCTGATCTTCTTCTCCGGCGAGCGCGAGATCCGTGACGCGGCCGAGGCATTGCGCGCCATGGTCACCGCCAATAAGCGCCTGCCGCGCTATGAGGTGCTTCCCCTGTTCGCCCGCCTGTCGCTGGCCGAGCAGCACCGGGTCTTCCACCCCGGTGGCGCCCCGCGCATCATCTTGGCCACCAACGTTGCCGAGACCTCGCTGACCGTGCCGGGCATCAAGTACGTGGTCGATACCGGCACCGCCCGCATTTCGCGCTACTCGCACCGCACCAAGGTGCAGCGCCTGCCCATCGAGCGCGTCTCGCAGGCCAGCGCCAACCAGCGTTCGGGACGATGCGGCCGCGTTTCCGAGGGCATCGCCATCCGCCTGTACTCCGAGCCCGACTACGAAGGGCGTCCCGAGTTCACCGACCCGGAAATCCTGCGCACCAATCTGGCCAGCGTCATCTTGCAGATGATCTCCATGGGCGTAGTGGCTTCGGCGGCCGAGGTCGCGAACTTCCCGTTCGTCCAGCCCCCCGAAGCCAAGGCGATCACCGATGGCGTGAACCTGCTGCGCGAACTCGGTGCGCTGGAGCAGGACAAGGCCGCGAAGCTGACCGAGACCGGCCGCAAGCTGGCCCAGCTGCCGCTGGATGTCCGCTTGGGCCGGATGATCGTCGAATCCGCGCAGCGCGGCGTGGCCAAGGAAGTGATGGTGCTGGCCGCCGGCCTGAGCATCCAGGACCCCCGCGAGCGCCCAAGCCAGGAGACCGGGCAGCGGGACCGCGCGGTGGAACTGCACAAGCGCTTCGCCGACGGCAAATCGGACTTCATCGCCCTGCTGAACCTGTGGGCCTACCTGCAGGAGCAACAGCGGGAGCTGTCCTCCTCGGCTTTCCGGCGGCTGTGCAAGAACGAGTTCATCAACTACCTGCGCGTGCGCGAGTGGCAGGACCTGTTCACCCAGCTGCGCCAGCTGGCCAAGCCCCTGGGCATCACCATGGCGGCCGCCCCGATCGACCCGGCGGCCAATGAGGACCAGGTTCACAAGTCGCTGCTTTCGGGCCTGCTGGGCCATATCGGCCTCTACAACGAACGCAAGCGCGACTACCTGGGCGCGCGCGGCACCCGCTTCGCGATCTTCCCCGGCTCCGGATTGTTCAAGAAGTCCCCTACCTGGGTGATGTCCGCCGAGCTGGTGGAAACCTCGCGGCTCTGGGCACGCACCAACGCGGCAATCTCCCCTGAGTGGGTGGAGGAGCTGGCTCCGCACCTGCTCAAGCGCACCGCCTCCGAACCGCACTGGTCCAAGCGCACCGGTTCGGTCATGGGATACGAGAAGGTCACGCTCTTCGGCCTGCCGGTTATTCCGCGCCGCCAGTTCCACTACTGGCGGGTGGACAAGGATCTGGCTCGCGAGCTGTTCATCCGCCACGCGCTGGTGGAGGGCGATTGGCATACCCGCCATGAGTTCTTCGGGAAGAACCGGGCCCTGCTGGAAGAAGTCGAAGAGCTCGAAACCCGCATGCGCCGCCATGACCTGCGCATTTCCGATGAGGACCTTTTCGCCTTCTACGATGCCCGGGTGGGCGCCGAGGTCTACTCGGAGCGCCACTTCGACCGCTGGTGGAAGAAGGCCCGCGCCACCGATCCGACGCTGCTGGACTTCGACCCCGATGCGCTGCTGGCCGAGTCCGATGCAGTCGATGAAACCGCGTTCCCCACCACCTGGCAGCTGGGCAGCATCCACCTGCCGCTGTCCTACGAGTACAACCCCGCGGCGGCCCCGGGTGAAGGCGATGGCGTTTCGCTGAAGGTGCCGGTGGTGTTCTTGAACCAGCTGGATCCCGCGCGCTTCGCGTGGCTGATTCCGGGGTTGCGCCACGAGCTGCTCACCGCATTGATCCGTTCGATGCCCAAGGCGATCCGCAAGAACTTCGTGCCCGCCCCGGATGTGGCCTCCAAGGCGCTGGCCATGCTGGAGGCGGACTTCGATCCTGCCACCGATGACCTGGCCGAATCCCTGGCGCTGGTGCTGCGCCGGCTGCGCGGCATGGTCATCGAGCCTTCGGTGTTCGATTTCTCCACGCTGCCCGCGCACCTGCGCTTCGGCTTCACCGTCACCGATGCTTCGGGCAAGGTCCTGGGCGGCGGCGATGACCTGGCTGCCTTGCAGTACAAGTTCGCGTCCGCCAACCGCGCGGCTCTGGCCAGCGGGGTCAACTCCCCCGGTGCGGCCGCCGGCAAGCCGGGGATGCCTGGATCGCCGGCACCCGCGTCGAAGCAGAGGAAGAAGGGCGCCAAGGCGGCGGCATCCGCGGCCACCGGCGCGTGGGACCAGAAATCGCTGGATCATTGGCCGCAGCTGGAATCCTCGGGCGACACCCTGGGCGATACGCTGCCGGCCAAGGTCACCACCACGGTGATGGGCCAGCAAATCACCGCCTATCCGGGCCTGGTGGATACCGGGGAAAAGGTGGACCTGACGGTCTTCCGCACCCAGTCCGAGCGCGACGCGGCGCACCGCTCCGGGGTGATCCGGCTGCTGATGCTGCGCTTGCCGCCAGCGGCGAAGTTCGTGATCTCGCACCTGAACAACTCCGAGAAACTGGTGTTCACGCAGAACCCGCACGGCTCCATCGAGAAGCTGATCGCCGACTGCACCATGGCGGCGGCGGACCAGCTGGTGCCCGAGCAGCTGCCGATGGACCGTGCCGGCTTCGAGGCCCTCTTCGAGACCGTGCGCGCCGATCAGATCGATACGATCTTCACCATTACCGCGATCGTGGCGAAGGTCTTCGGCTCCTCCACCCGCATCAGCAAGGACCTGAAGAACACCAAGTCCCTGGCGATGTTCGCGGCCGTGACCGATATCCGTTCGCAGCTGGAACAGCTGATCTACCCGGGGTTCATCGCCGCTACCGGCGCGCCGCACCTGATGCGCCTGCCGCGCTATGTGCAGGGCATCGAGCTGCGCCTGGAGAAGCTGCGCGGCGGTGCGGTCACCCGCGATTCGCAGGCCCTGGTCGTGATCCAGAAGCTGGAGGGCGAATACGATACCGCCCTGGACCGCGTTCCGCCCGGCGCCCGCGTGCCGGCGAGCTTGGCCCAGGTCAAGTGGATGCTGGAGGAAATGCGCATTTCGCTGTTTGCCCAGGAACTGGGCACCGCCTATACGGTCAGCGAGAAGCGCATCCGCAAGGCCATCAAGGATTCGCTGGCCGAGCTATAGCGGCCAGCTGAGGATCCCGACATAGACGGCGGTCCCGCCCAGCACGCTGAGCACCGCGTTGGACTTGAGCAGGTGCAGCACCACGGTGGCCGCCAGGGCGGTGGCCACCGGCCACGCCACGGCCAGATCCGCGATGCCGGCAGGCACGGTGGAAGCAACCAGCACCACCATGATTCCCAAGGGCATGCGCAGGGCCAGGTAATTGATGAACGCGTTGCTGCGCAATTTGGCGATGAAGGCGAAGGGCAAGGCGCGCAGCCCGAAGGTCACTGCGGTGCTCAGCGCGATGGCCGAGAAGAGGTAGAGGCTATCGGGCATCGGCTGCTTCTCCCGCCTGTTGCCCGCCGGCCTGCTGAGCGGCGCCGGTGCGCCAGCGCAGCAGGTAGGCCACCGCCAGTCCGACCAGGAAGACCAGCATGGCCACCACCATCATGCTCTGCGGTGCGATCCAGCTGGCCGCCACGGCGCTGATCAGCGCCAGCATGGACAGCGGCACACTGCGGTACGCCTTGAACGCTTCGATCGCCAGCACGGCAAACAATGCGGTCACCGCGAATTCCAGGCCCCTGATGGATTCGGGGATCATCGCCCCCAGCAGCGATCCGCCCAGCACGCTGGTGGTCCAGCTTGCATGGAACAGGCCCTGGATGGCCAGGATCCGCGTCGAGGAATAGTCCTCCCGCTCGGCCTGCAAGGTCAGCGCGTAGGCCTCATCGGTCAGCGCATGCATGCTGTAGAGCTTCGCTCCCTTGCCCTGGACCCGATGCAGCGGGAAAGAGATCGCATAGAATACGTGGCGGAAGTTGACTACCAGCGTGGTCAGGGCGATATGGGACAGCGGCGCCATGGCGGCAAGCAGCCCGATCAAGAGGAATTCCAGGGAACCGGCGAACACCAGCCCGGCAAGCAAGGGAGCTGACCACCAGGGCAATCCCGAGCGCACCAGCAGCACGCCCAGGGCCAGGCCCAATGGCATTACCGCAAGACTGGCGGGAAGCACATTTTTCGCGCCCAGCCTGATCTGCTGCCATCGGTCCTCTTCGGCGAAAGGCTGCGGGCCTTTAATTGCCAATTTTTCGATCATGAAGCAATATTAGGAAATTACAGGCCAAATATGGTTGCCAATTCTAGCCAAGCAAGGGGTCCGATCGGCAATAATAGATGCATGGATGATCTTGACCGCGCAATTATTGCCGAACTGGAAAATGACGGCCGCATCAGCAACCTCGAGCTCTCGCGCAGGGTGGGCCTGACCCCCGCTCCCTGCCTGCGCCGCGTCCAGCGCCTGGAGGCCGAGGGAATCATCAATGGCTACAAGGCGATCGTCAATCCCAAGGCCTACGGCAGGGGCTTCGAGGTCACCGTGGCCATCGACGTCGAAATGAACAACGAGCACAGCCTCGACGAATTCGAGAAGGCGGTGGACACCGTTGCGGGCGTCACCGAAATACGGCGCCTCTACGGCCAGCCCGACTACTTCCTGCGCATCCAGGTGGCCGATGCCGAGGCCTACGACCGGGACCTGATTCCCAAGCTGACCGCGCTTCCGGCGGTCCGCCGGGTCACCTCCCATATGACCATGCGCCGGGTGAAGGGCTAAGGCGCCTCGGGCGTGGCGATGACCTGCACCTGGTCCTCGTAGATGATGGTGCCCGGAGCACTGCTTTCCAGCTTCTCCCAGCCGACCCGGTGCGCGTCGAGCAACCGCAAATAGGGCTCGACGCGCGCCAGCAGATGCCGGGCGCTGCCCTTGAACCACGCCACAGCCCCGGGGTTGATCGCATGATCGTAGATTCCCGGATGGGTGCGGCTCGGGTTCGGATAGGCAGCGTCGTACCAGTCATTGCCCGCACGCCAGATGGCGTGTTCGGCGGCGCTCAGCTTCCCGCCGTGGCCCAGTGAATTGGCCAGCGCGAAAATCCCGAGGTGCACGCCGCGGTGATTGGGCTCGGTGCCCTGGTAGCGGATGAATTCCACCCGCTAGGCCTCCGGCACGAATTCGCCGTGGCCATCTTCGCGCAGGCCCGCACGCAGTGCCTGCGCGTTGTTCTCCATCGCCTGCGGATCCGGGTTATCGGCCGCATTGGACAGGTCGAAGTCTGCCAGCGAGTTGGTCGGCCAGACATGCACATGCAGGTGGGGCACCTCGAATCCGGCGATCATCAGCCCCGCGCGCTGCGCGGAGAAGACGCGCTTCTGGGTGCGTCCGATCTTGGTGGCCACCAAGGTCAGGTGCGCAACCAGCTCGTCGGAGGCATCGGTGAACTCGTCGATTTCCTCGCGCGGAACCACTAGGGTGTGCCCGTCGGACAGCGGCCCGATGGACAGGAACGCCACGCAGCTCTCGTCCTTCCACACGAAGCGGCCCGGGATCTGCCCGTTGATGATCTTGGTGAACAGCGTACTCATTGCTGCCTTTCCTGGTTGATGGCGGAATTCTAGTGGCGGTGCTTCTCGTCGCTCGTGGCGACCGGCGCATCCGGGTACGAGCAGTATTCGGACCAGCTGCCGGGGAACAGCCCCAGCGGGATCCCGGCAATTGCCGCGGCCAGCACCTGGTGCGCCGCGGTGATCCCGGAACCGCAGTAGGCGGCCGATCCCGGCCGGTCAGCGCCCAACCTCACGAAGCTGCCATGCAGCACCTCCGGGGCCCAGAAACGCATCTGCGCGTCGAGGTTGTCGGTGGTGGGACGGTTCAGCGCACCGGGAATATGCCCGGCCACCGGGTCGATGGGTTCCTCGATGCCCAGGTAGCGTGCGGTGGCCCGCGAATCGATCAGCGTGCCGGGCAAGGTGCTCAGCTCCTCGTACTCCACCACCGGCATCCGGCCCCACGACAGCGAAACGCTGCCCCTGGCGGCTTGCTCGTAGCCCAGTGCCAGCTGCCCGCCGGATTCGGTCCAGGCTCCCAGTCCCCCGTCGAGCACCTGCACGCGGTCGAATCCGGCATGGCGCAAGAGCCACCAGGCGCGGGCCGCGGCGAGGGCGCCGGCGTTGTCGTACACCACCACGTGGCTCTGGGCATTGATCCCCCAGCCGCGGGCGGCATCCTCGAAGTCCACCGGCAGGGGCAGCGGGTGG
The DNA here is from genome assembly GCF_050701915.1 of Glutamicibacter sp. Lineage (NCBI taxonomy): Bacteria > Bacillati > Actinomycetota > Actinomycetes > Micrococcales > Micrococcaceae > Glutamicibacter > Glutamicibacter sp. The sequence continues at coordinate 50,470 of NZ_JBOGEG010000006.1, forward strand.
CGGCCGGTATGTTCGCCCGGCGCACCGGAAAGCTCTTTTTCCAGGTCGACGAACACCGCGCCCGGGATATGCCCGGCGGCGTAGCTCTGCGCCCCGTCATCGCGCCCCAGGACCCACCGCACATCGAGCAGTACCGGCTTGCCCCCGGTGTCCAGGATTTCGCGAAGCTGCGCGGCGCTTATCAAGGGGTTCATTCGTTGGTGCCTCCCAGCAGCTCGTCGAGATGATGTTCGATTCCGGGTTCCAAGCGCAGGTAGCTGCATCCTGCCCGCTGGGCGATCGCGCCGAGCTGGCGGTCGAAAAGCCCCAGCCCGTTCGCATTGAGCAGCCCGTCGTGGATCGGCATCCAGCACCGGGCATCCACGGCTACCGCGAAGTCGGCGGCTTCGGCCATCTTGCCCCACGGGGCCATCACCGGCAGCAGCAGCACATCGGGTTGCGCCCCAACGGGCACCTGGTAGCTGTCGCCCGGGTGGAAGACCTCCAGCTGGCCTACCGCGCGGTCCCCCAAGAGGTAGCCCACGTTGGCAACCAGCCGAATCGAATGGTGGATGGTGGCGTGGGTGCCGCCGAAAGTCCGTATGCGAATGCCGCCGACAATGAAATCGGCCCCGGCTCGCACCGTAACCACCTGGGATTGGGCGGCGGGCGGCAGCTGATCGCGCATCGCCTGCGCCAGCGCGGCCGGTGCGTAGAGCTCCAGGATGGAGTTCGCTTCCAACGCGGCGGCAATGGCCGGCTGGTCGGCATGGTCAGCATGCTCATGGGTGATCAGCACGGCATTGATGCCGTCGAACGCGTCTTCAAGCTGCGAGAATCCGCCCGGATCCAGCAATACCTTGCCGTCTATCGTGCCCAATTCCAAGCAGGAATGGCCCCTAAGTATGATGCGCATATCCTTAGCGTAGGCTCAGCGCCCCGCCCATGCCAGAGCCAGACACGCATTGCAACGCAAAGTTGGCTAAAATTGGGGGAAACCGCAGGTGATTGGCCCAGTTCGCTGGCTGGTCGCCGGACCGCAACAACCCCAAGGAATGGTGCACGTCGATGTCCCAGCCAGAAACCCGGGTCACCAAGCAGCGCCTGGCCGTCACCGAGGCCCTGAGCGAAGTCGATGATTTCGCCACCGCCCAGCAGCTGCATCGCTGGCTGCAGGATTCCGAGAAGAAGGTTTCGCTGGCCACCGTGTACCGCCTGCTGCAGTCCATGGCCGACGATGGCCTGGTCGATGTGCTGCGCAGCGGAGATGGCGAAGCCCGCTTCCGCCAGTGCGTCACCGAGGTCCACCACCATCATCTGGTCTGCCGCGTTTGCTCCAAGACCGTCGAGGTGCTTGCCCCTTCCGTCGAGCGCTGGGCCGCCCGTGTCGCGGCGGAACACGACTTCTCCGATCCCGAGCACACCGTGGAAATCTACGGCCTCTGCGCCGACTGCCGTGCCAAAGCCAAGGCTGATTCCACCCCTGCTGCCTAGGCCGTACATTGCCGGACCCGGGATCCCGGGGGGGGGAAATTCTCGACCCTGGAATTGGTTATCCCCACGGAAAATATTCGAAGACATATTCGAATAAAAGGCGTATACTGATGATATGTCCGAAGCAATGGCGCACGGAAGCGGCGTAGCACTCCCAGCAAATCAGCCGGATCTCGAATCCCACCTGATCCAGCTGCAGAACGATCTGTCATGGGTCCAGGACCACGGCAGCAAAGCCGAATGCGCCCAAGCCATCGAATCCATCGAAGGGACCATCTCGTCCCTGCGCTACGCGCAAGCTGGCCTGGCTCATCAGCTGGAGAAAGAAGTCCTGCGCGAGAATGAAGAGCGGGGCACCAACATCGATGACCAGGTCCGCGGAGCGGCCAGCCGCATCGCCATTGCCCGCAAACGGACCCAACACGGTTCCAGGAACTACCTGATCAACTGCCGCATCCTCTTCGAAGACACCCCCAGCATTTCCGCCGCGTATTCTCGCGGTGAGTTCACCGAGGCGCAGATCCAGGCAATGCTGACTCCATTGCAGGACGTCCGGCCGTTGCGCCGCACTGAGTTTGATGCGATCTACGGGCAGAACCCAGGCATGTTTGAATCCATGGGACCTAAGCGCATCAAGGAAACCGTCACCAACTTCACCATCAAGTACATCTCGGACCGCGAAGACAAGAAGCTCAAGGAAGCCAACGCCCAACGCTATGTTCGATTCCGCAAGGACCGGGAAGCAGGTTGCGTTTTCCTCCAAGCGCGCCTGCCCATTGTGGGCGGCACCGGATTGCAGATGATGTTGCGAGACCAGTCGTTCAGGATCAAGCGCAAAGGTGATGCACGCACCCGCACCCAGATCCAGGCCGACTTGCTGGCCCGCTACATGTTCTTCGGTGAAGACAGCGAACAGGCGATCAACGTCCAGCTCGGGCTGATCATGACCGATAAATCGTTGTTCATGGGCGATCGGGAACCGGCCTATTTGGAAGGCTATGGCTTCATCCCCGCGCAGACAGCCCGGGAACTGATTGGCGGCCACCAGATTCCCAACGAGCTGACCTTCGAAGAAATGGAAGCCGAGCTCACCCCGGAGAATATTGAGCGGATCGAAGTAATGACCGAGATCACTCGTCTTTATACCGCCCCCGGGGATCAGGAACTGATCACGATGGATTCAAAAGCCCGGATCTTCCCGGAAAAGCTCAAGAAGTTCATCAGGATCCGCGACCGGCACTGCCGGACCCCGTTCTGCGACGGGCTGGTCGAAGAAACGGACCATGTGACCCAGTATGCCCGCGGCGGCAAGACGAGCGTGTCCAACTCATCGGGCCGTTGCGCGATCTGCAATAAGGCAAAGCAAGCCACCGGCTGGTACGAGTACACCGCTTTCCGGAATCGGCATTCGATGATGATCTGCCCGGGCTCGGCAATGTCATACCGTTCTACCGCTCCGCCGGCAACCGGGTACTTGCATAAGCCGTTCCCGCAATTGATGTGCGACTCGAAGTGGCTCGCTCAATTCAAGGAACGGCTCAACCAGCCCGATGAGCCAGGATTCATGGAAGCCTAGTCCGCGACACGAGTTTTTATGGCGCTGATGCCGCGCGGCATCGTTCTCACTTCTGCCATTTAGCGCACGAAGGCTAATCCCGGACCTGACAGGCCTTCAGCATGTTTGCCGCGGCCGGAAACCAGCATCAGCAATTCAAGTCGGGTTCCCACGATCTGCGGACCGATGCCCAAACGGAAACTCTCGTCTTGGCTGCACAGCTGGACCTTGCTCGCCAATTCCTTGGAACCGCCAACACCTTGCGGGGTGGCAGCCTGATATCGGATTGCTGGCTCCAGGGATTCTGCAGGATAGACCCGTTTCAGGCCCACGGCGCGACGGATATCTTCCCCGTGAGCGATTTCCTCGACCAATCGGCTCGCTATCGGCACGGGTGGGGTATCACGCAAAGCTGCTACCTCGACAAGCTTCTGCAATGTCCCTGCAGGAGTCGCCGCTTTCACAGCAGCCACGCCATTGTCGTTCTGGCGGTCCAAGCTGAATCCAGCCTTGGCCATCGCGACAAGCAGGCGGAAGAACGTCGCACGCGCGTTATCTGCCAAATGCGCAGCCACGTCATGGACGCTCCACCCACCGCAGAGGGAGGGAAATTCCCACTGTTCCGCATTCAAAGTTCCCAGATCATCGATCAGGGCAAGGCGTTCGGCATGGACCAATGGCCAGATTTCACTGGCTGGAATTTTGCTCATACCCCAGCTTGGAGGTTCGGCTGCCTGCTAGTCAATCGGGCTCTAAAACAGTGGAGGCGCGCCTGCGGGAAGCAGCTCCTAGACTTGGTGGCGGCGCGGGGAACGCACAGCTTCAATTCCACGGCAGACCACATAGATCACGAATGAAATCGTGGTGACATACGGACTGATCGGCAGAGAACCAGCCAATGCCAGAAGGATTCCGCCCACTACAGCCAGTTCTGCGAACACAATGGAGAGCACGACGGTGATGACCGGATTGGAGGTCACGCGCATGGCAGCAGCGGCTGGGGTGATCAGCAGCGCCAGCACCAGCAAGGCACCGACCACTTGAATCGTCACGGCAACGGCCAGCGCCAGAATCATCATGAAGACAATGGACAGGCCAGCGGTGCGCACGCCTCGGGCATTGGCAACCACCGGGTCAACAGAAGCGAAGGTCAACGGACGCCAAATAACCAGCAGCGCGATAACGACCACTGCCGAAAGGACCAGCATTCCGGTCAGCTGCACGTCATCCACGGCCACGATCTGACCGGTCAGCAGGCCGAACTTGTTGGCGCTTCGCCCTTCATACAGCGAGAGGAACAAGATGCCCAGGCCAAGGCCGAAAGGCATCAGCACGCCGGTGATGGAATTCCGATCCCTGGCCCTGGTTCCAAGGATGCCAAGGATCAAGGCCGCGATCATGGAACCGAAGACCGAACCGGTCACCACATCAGCGCCGATGAGCAGTGCGAAGGCCGCACCCGCAAAGGACAGCTCCGCGATGCCGTGCACGGCGAAAGCCATGTCGCGCATCATGATGAAGATGCCGATCAGCCCGCCAACCACGCCCAGGACGGCACCGGCAATCAAGGAATTGGTAACCAGCGGAAGCAGCAGTCCGTAGTCCTGGAAGTTGAATGCCTTCTCGATCAGATCCGAAAAGTTCATGTCCTGCTCCTACTTTCCGGTCTCTAGATCGATTTCTTCAACGTGGTCGTGCCCGTCGGCTGGCAATGCCCGATTGCCATCGCCCGAGACAACCACGATGCGGCCATTCACCCGCAATACCTCAACCGGAGCACCGTAAAGTTCGGTGAGCACACAGGATTGCATGACTTCATCCACGCTGCCCAGATGGAAGCGGCCTTCGGCCAGATACAAGACACGGTCGACATACGGCAGGATCGGGTTGATCTCGTGCGTCACGAAGACTACCGCGCTGCCGCGCTCTGCGGCCTGGCGGTGAATCACTTCGCTGATTGCCTGCTGGTGATTCAGGTCCAGGGAGAGCAACGGCTCATCGCATAGCAGGACCCGGGGATCACCGGCCAAAGCCTGTGCGGCGCGCAGGCGCTGCTGTTCGCCTCCGGAAAGGTCGGACACCGCGCGGTTGGCGTAGGCGGTAGCACCTACCAGTTCCAGCAGCTCATCGACCTTGTTGCGTACAGCCTTGCGGGCCATGCGAATCCCGGGCCTGGTTCCATCCAGCCCCAGCGCCACCAGGTCGCGGGCGCGCAGGGGAACGTTGTCCCCAAAGGGGCGCTGCTGCGGGATCAAGCCTACGGCGGCCGATCCCCTGCGCACCGGCTCCCCTGCGATCGAGACGCGGCCTCGATTGAGCGCGGTGGTGCCGAGCATCGTGTTGATGAAGCTGGTCTTGCCCGAGCCGTTGGGCCCTAGAACTGCAAGGAACTCCCCCGCCGCTATGGACAGGTTGAGTTCATCCCAGAGCACGCGCGAGCCATAGGCAAGGCGCGCGTCTTCAAACTTGACGATGGGGGTCTCTGTCATTGACTGCTTTCTAGATTGCGCTGGCTGAGGATGGGCCGGCAACGAAAAACTGCGGCACCCGCAATGGGTGCCGCAGTCAATCCTACCAGTTGCGAGTCATTCGCAATATGCGCTCAGGCGTGAGCTATAGCTATTTTGCCCGCTTTTCGCTGCGAGGCGGGTTGACGCGCTTTCGCGTGGTATCGGTGATTTCACCGACCAGCACCTCGATAACGTCTTCCAAGAAGACCACGCCCAGAGTTTCCCCGGACTCGTCGACAACCGCCGAAAGGTGGTTGCCTTCCTGCCGCATCGCTTCCAGAGCGGCCTCGATTTCGGTGTCCTGCTCCAACCGGCCCAGCGGGTGCAATGGCAAGTCAAGCAGTGGCTGCGTGGAGTGGGCATCATCAATGAGCATCACGTCCTTCACATGCCAGTAGCCCACCGGAACTTCGTTCTTGGTGATCACCATGCGCGAGAATCCGGTCTTGCCGACCTTCTTCTCGAATGCGCGTGCGGTGGTCTGCCCGTATTCCAAGGTGAACAGGTCATCCAGCGGAACCATGCAGCTGCGTGCGGTAACCGAGGAGAATTCCAGCGCCTTGGTCAAGCGCGCGGCATCGTCCTCATCCAGCGCGCCTTCCTCGGAGGAAGTATCGATGATCGAGCGGACTTCAGCGGCGGTATACGAGCTGGCCACCTCATCCTTCGGTTCAATACCGAAGGCGTGCAGCACCAGGTTCGCCATGCCGTTGAGCGAAGCGGTGATCGGCTTGAGCACCTTTGACAGTCCGACCAGTGGCATGGCCAGCAGCAGCACGGCCTTATCCGCAACGGAAACCGAGATGTTCTTCGGCACCATTTCGCCGAAGGTCACGTGCAGGAAGGTCACCAGGATCAAGGCAATCAGGAACGCTACGGTGTCCGCGGCGGATTCGGCCATGCCGATCAAGGTCAGCGGCTCGGCCAGCAGGTGGTGGATCGCTGGCTCCGAAATGTTCAGGATCAGCAGCGAGCAGACGGTAATGCCCAGCTGGCACACCGCGAGCATGATCGAAACATGCTCCATGGCGTACAGCGCAATCTTTGCCCGCTTATTGCCCTCGTCGGCCAGCGGTTCAATCTGCGAACGACGTGCACTCATTACCGCGAATTCGCCGGCAACGAAGAAAGCGTTGCCGGCCAGCAGTACAACTAGCCAGATCAGGCCCATGACGTTACTCATTGCCAACCTCCGGCACTGGTGCTGCTGGTTCGAAACGAACCTGCGAGATACGGCGGCCATCAAGCTCGGTCACCGTGAAGGTGCCATGCTCGGTGGTGACCCGGTCATTGAGTTCTGCCAAGCGGCCCAGTTCGGCGAGCATGAAGCCGCCGATGGTTTCGTAGGTCGATTCTTCCGGGATGATGTCAGTATCGAAGTTCTCGTTGACCTGGTCCGGACGGTACATGCCCGGGAACAGCCAATTGCCATCGGGCTGGGTGACGGCTTCTTCCTCATCCTCGTCGTGCTCATCGGATACTTCGCCGACGATTTCTTCAACCAGGTCTTCGAGGGTCACCAGTCCTGCGGTTCCACCGTATTCGTCCATCACGATCGCGACCTGGAATTCGGCGGCACGCAGCTGCTCGAGCAGCACGTCCAAGTGGATAGTTTCCGGCACGTACAGCGCGTCGCGGGCGAACTCGCCCACCTGCAGCGCTGCGCGGCGTTCACGGGGCACCGAGACAATTGCCTTGACGTGGCAGATGCCCTGGATTTCATCGGTGGATCCGGTGGTGACCGGGAAACGCGAGAAGCCGGTGTCCGCGCTGACCTCGATCAGCTCGGAAAGGGCCGCCTCGGAATCGATGGTGGACATCGAGGTTCGCGGGGTCATCACGTCGGCCGCGGTGCGCTCGGAGAATTCAATGGTGGATTCCACAAAGCGTGCCGTCTGCACATCCAAGGTGCCCAGCTGCGCCGAACGGCGAACCAGCGATGCCAATTCCTGCGAGGAACGGGCCGCGGAGATTTCCTCTTTGGCTTCCAGGCCGAAGAACTTGCGCAGAACCGCATTGGAGAAGCCGTTGAGCACGATGATGGCCGGCTTGAAGATGGCGGTGAAGACCAGCTGCGGGCGGGCCAGCAACTTGCCAACCTTCATTGCCTGGGCGATCGCCATGTTCTTCGGGACCAACTCGCCGATCAGCATCGAAAGCAAGGTCGCTACGACCATCGAGATCACCACGGCAATGGCCAGCGAACTTGCGGCCGGAATGCCGAATTTTTCCATCAACGGCTCGAGCAGTGCGCTCATGGCCGGTTCAAGCACGTAGCCGGTCAGCAGCGTGGTCAGCGTAATGCCCAGCTGGCAGCTGGAAAGCTGGGTGGAGAGGGAGGTTAGGCACTGCAGCAGTGGCTTGGCGCCACGTTCGCCGTCATTTACGGCACGCTGCACGGTGCTTTTATCCAGGGCGACCAAGGAGAATTCCACGGCCACGAAGAAGCCGGTGCCGAGAATCAGCAGCAGGCCAAAAAGTATTGAGAGCCATTCCATAGGTGTTTACCGCCACCTATTTACTGGCGTGCGAAGTTCAGTTTCAGTGCCGATAGGGCGGCAACTAGAAGGCTCCAAACGGGAGGCAGAACTTCCTGAACATGGACTGTTGTGGCCGGCACTGCGCCCTCGGGCGGCACACCGGCTTGGAGAGTGAGATTCCATAGTGCGAATTAGTCTATCGAACGAAGGGCCAATGCGCACCACTTCGACACATGCTCGCTCAGCGGTGCTTTGGATACGCTGAACGGCATGTTAAGCGCAACACTTTCGTGACATTACATACGTGCCGTGGCCAACTGGGAGAAAAAGTCACTAGACTGGTGCGCAGGTCTAGAAATCTTGTGGGCCGCAGTGGTCGTATCACGTCCTCGAAAGACCACCGGCTCAAGCTAGAACAACGTAGAAATCAGGGAAGAGGCGTTGCACGTGCCAGAGCAAGCACACCACCGACTTACTGAAGAGTTTGGTGGAAACGAGTGGCTAGTAGACGAGCTGTTCGAACAGTATCTCGTCGACAAGAACTCGGTAGATAAGAAATGGTGGGATATTTTCGAATCTCTCGCCGCCGAAAAGAAGGCACCAGCAGCACCGGCAGCGCAGCCGGCGCCAGCCGCGGCAGCACCTGCCGCAGCTCCTGCTGCTAATGGCCAGGGCGCTCCACGCGCCGCAGCCCAGGCCCGTGCCGCCGAACCAGCACCGGCTGCCAAGGCAGCACCAGCTCCGGCCGCTGAAGTCAAGAAGGCCGAGCCGGCACCGAAGACTGCGCCGATCCCGGCACAGGCTCCGAAGGCTACGCCTTCCACCGAACTTTTCGGTGAGGAAAAGCGCACCCCGCTGCGTGGCCCAATGAAGGCCATCGCAACCAACATGGATGCCTCCCTCACCGTGCCAACCGCTACCACCGTGCGTGCCGTTCCGGCCAAGGTGATGATCGACAACCGCATTGTCATCAACAACCACCTCAAGCGCGCTCGCGGCGGCAAGATCTCCTTCACCCACCTGATCGGCTTCGCCGTGATCCGTGCGCTGAAGCAGATCCCATCGATGAACGTCACCTACGACGTGGTCGACAAGAAGCCAACTGCGATCCAGCCAGCCCACGTGAACTTCGGCATCGCAATCGACATGCCGAAGCCAGATGGCACCCGCATGCTGGCCGTGCCGAACATCAAGGCTGCCGAGACCCTGAGCTTCAACGAGTTCTGGGCCACCTACGAAGACCTGATCAAGCGCGCCCGCGGCAACAAGCTGACCGCTGACGACTACGCAGGCACCACCGTTTCGCTGACCAACCCAGGCGGCATCGGAACCGTTCACTCGGTTCCACGCCTGTCCAAGGGCCAGGCCGCGATCATCGGCGTTGGCGCATTGGAATACCCGGCAGAGTACCGCGGCTCCTCGGAGAAGACCGTGGCTGCCTTGGGCATCGGCAAGCACATCACCCTGACCTCCACCTACGACCACCGCGTCATCCAGGGTGCAGGTTCGGGCGAATTCCTGAAGCTGGTCGAGTCGCTGCTGCTGGGCGACCAGGGTTTCTACGACGAGATCTTCGAGCAGCTGCGCATCCCTTACGAGCCGGTTCGCTGGGCAGTTGACAACCAGGTCGACATCGACCTGCAGGTCAACAAGGTTGCCCGCATCCAGCACCTGATCAACTCCTACCGCGTGCGCGGCCACCTGATGGCCGATACCAACCCGCTGGAATACGTCCAGCGCAAGCACCCGGACCTGGACATCAATTCCTACGGCCTGACCCTGTGGGACCTGGACCGCGAATGGCTGGCCGGCGGCCTGGGCGGCAAGGACCGCGCTCTGCTGCGCGACATCCTCGGCGTGCTGCGCGATGCCTACTGCCGCACCATCGGCACCGAGTACATGCACCTGCAGAACCCCGAAGAGCGCGAATGGTTCCAGGCAAAGCTTGAATCCGGCTATGCCAAGCCAAGCCGCGAAGAGCAGCTGCGCATCCTGAGCAAGCTGAACTCCGCTGAGGCTTTCGAGACCTTCCTGCAGACCAAGTTCGTTGGCCAGAAGCGCTTCTCGCTGGAAGGCGGCGAATCGCTGATTCCACTGCTGGATGCGATCATCTCCGACGCAGCCGACGAGCAGCTGGACGAGGTCGCGATCGGCATGGCCCACCGCGGCCGCCTGAACGTGCTGACCAACATCGCCGGCAAGACCTACGCACAGGTCTTCCGCGAATTCGAAGGCACCGCAACCCCGGGCTCGGTCCAGGGTTCGGGCGACGTGAAGTACCACCTGGGCACCGAGGGTTCGTACACCTCGGATGCGGGCAACCAGACCAAGATCTACCTGGCCGCCAACCCATCGCACCTGGAAGCAGTCGATCCAGTGCTGGAGGGCATCACCCGCGCCAAGCTGGACCGCATGAACCAGAAGAACACCGTGCTGCCGATCTTGGTCCACGGCGACGCCGCATTCGCCGGCCAGGGCGTGGTCTCCGAGGTCCTGGCCATGAGCCAGCTGCCCGGCTACAAGACCGGCGGCACCGTTCACGTGATCGTGAACAACCAGATCGGCTTCACCACCGCTCCGAGCTCCTCGCGCTCTTCGGTGTACGCAACCGATGTGGCACGCACCGTGCAGGCTCCGATCTTCCACGTCAACGGGGATGACCCGGAGGCCGTGGTGCACGTGGGCCAGCTGGCCTTCGAATACCGCCAGAAGTTCGGCAAGGACGTCGTCATCGACCTGGTGTGCTACCGCCGCCGCGGCCACAACGAAGGCGATGACCCTTCGATGACCCAGCCGATCATGTACAACTTGATCGAAGCCAAGCGCTCGACCCGCAAGCTGTACACCGAGGCCCTGGTGGGCCGCGGCGACATCACGCAGGAAGAAGCCGAGAACGTACTGGCCGAGTACAAGGAGAACCTGGAGCGCATCTTCGCCGAGACGCATGCAGCCCAGACTTCGCCGATCCCGATCATCACCCCGGGCTCGACCATCAACGACCTGGAGAAGCCATTCGCTCAGGCTGCCGACGAGAACACCGTCGACGGCGCACGCGGCTCGGCCATCACGGCCCAGACGCTGGCGAAGATTGGTGCCGCCCACCTGGATATCCCAGCCGGCTTCACCATGCACACCAAGCTGAAGTCGCTGCTTGAGCGCCGCGAGAAGATGTCCCGCGAAGGCGGAATCGACTGGGGCTTCGCAGAACTGGCAGCCCTGGGCACCTTGACCATGGAAGGCGTGCCGGTCCGTCTGGCAGGCCAGGACTCGCGCCGCGGCACCTTCGTGCAGCGCCACGCAGTCTTCCACGACCGCGAGAACGACACCGAGTGGTACCCGCTGCATCACCTGGCCGAAGGCCAGGCTCCGCTGTGGATCTACGACTCCCTGCTCTCCGAATACGCTGCGCTCGGCTTCGAGTACGGCTACTCGGTAGAACGCCCGGATGCACTGGTCATGTGGGAAGCGCAGTTCGGCGACTTCGTCAACGGCGCGCAGACCGTGATCGATGAGTTCATCTCCTCGGCAGAGCAGAAGTGGTCGCAGTCCTCCTCGCTGGTCATGCTGCTGCCGCACGGCTACGAAGGCCAGGGCCCGGACCACTCCTCGGCCCGCATCGAGCGCTTCTTGCAGCTGTGCGCCGAGAACAACATGGTTGTTGCCCAGCCTTCCACCGGTGCAAACCACTTCCACCTGCTGCGTCGCCAGGCCTACGCCCGTCCACGCAAGCCGCTGATCGTCTTCACCCCGAAGCAGCTGCTTCGCCTGAAGGCCGCGGCAAGCTCGGTGGAGGACTTCACCACCGGCGGCTTCCGCGAGGTCATCGGCGATGCGTCGATCACCGATGCGAACGCCGTGGACAAGGTGCTGCTGTGCTCGGGTCGTGTCTACTACGACCTGCTGGCAGCTCGCACCAAGGCGAACGACACCAAGACGGCACTGGTACGCGTCGAGCAGCTCTACCCGGCTCCGGCCGAGCAGATCGCTGCCGAACTGGCCAAGTACCCGAACGCCGAGGTTGCCTGGGTCCAGGACGAACCTGCGAACCAGGGTCCATGGCCGTTCTTCGGCCTGTACGTTGCACCGGCACTGGAGCAGAAGATCACCTTGATCTCCCGCCCGGCATCGGCTGCGACCTCCGCTGGTACCGCAAAGCGCCACGACGCAGAAAACGCAGTGCTGATCCAGCAGGCATTCGCCCGCTAAATCGCATCGCCTGAACGCTGCTGGCCAACTGTTGCCGGCGAACTATCCGGGGTAACACCTCGGAGGTTCGCCGGCAACAGCGTTTTAACCCCGACGCTGGTTTTTCGCAGGGAATTGTGGGGTTTAACCAATGACCGCCTCCCGCGATGCCAGGGTTCCGACTGCTAAGGTGGGGATCGATTCAACATTTTTGAGCCAACGAAAGGTCGCCCAGTTGGAGTTACGCACAATCCGAATTACCGCAATCGGAGATGAGCTACTGGCCGGACATGGCGACCCGCGAGGCCTGGGCTGGTTCGGCCGTGTCATGGCCCGCACCCAGGACCCGGCATTGCGCCTGCAGTCCTTCGTGCTGGCTTCCCCGGCAGAGGGATCCGAAGCGCTGGCCGAACGCTGGCTGGGGGAAGCCTCCCGCCGCTTCAGCGACCAGTACGAGAACCGCCTGGTCATCGCGCTGTCCGACCGAGACGTCGATCTGGATGTCACCACCGCGCGCAGCCGGCTGAACCTGGCCAACATCCTGGATTCGGCCTCGCAGATGAACATCAAGGCCTTGCTGGTCGGCCCGGCCCCGGGCCTGGATGATGCGCGCAACCAGCGCGTGGCGGAACTGAACCGCGTGTACTCGGATGTGGCGCTGCGCCGCAACCACCACTACGTCGATACCTTCACTCCCCTGCGTTCCCATGCCCAGTGGCGTGCCGATCTGAACGCTTCCGGCGGAGTGCCCGGCCAGGCAGGCTACGGCCTGATGGCTTGGCTGGTGCTGCACCGCGGCTGGTATTCCTGGCTGGACTTGCCCGAGCCAGGCGAGGGCTAGAGACCGCCGGTCCGTTAGGAAAAAGGGCTAAAAGTGTGAAAGACTATGAGCCGGCCCGAATTTTCGGGAAGCAATATTGATCCCTCTAAGGAGTCACCATGTCGAAGCGCGCTCGTAAGCGTCGCGATCGCAAGCGTGGCGGTGCCAACCACGGCAAGCGCCCAAACAGCTAAGCGATGCGAACATAAAAAGAACCCCGTACCCTTCGAGATCTTCTCGAAAGATGCGGGGTTTCTCTTTGCCCTGCTAGTGGCCTGATTCCACCCGGATCTGCGAGATCCGCGCGATAATGCTGGCCTTCAAGGTCTGCGGGGCATGCTCCTGGCAGCTGCGGCGCACCACCGAGCGGATGATGCACTCCAGATCGTATTGCTCGGTGCATTCAGGGCAGCCGTCGAGGTGGGACTTGACCTCTTTGAGGTCATCCAGCGTCAGCGCTCCGTCGAGGTACTCGTAGATGCGGACGATGCGGTCATCGGCGCAATCACCCATTGAATTGCAATCCATCTTATTTCGCTCCTCGGTCAGCCTTGGCGGCACTCTTGCTCTGGGTGCCGGTGGCGATCCCACGATCTGCGGCGTAATCCGCCAGCAGTTCCCTCAAGTTCTTGCGTCCGCGATGCAACCGGGACATCACGGTGCCGATCGGCACGCCCAGGATCTCGCTGGCTTCCTTGTAGCTGAAGCCCTCGACATCCACGAAGTAGACGGCCATGCGGAAATCCTCGCCGATCGACTGCAGCGCAGCTTTCACATCCGAATCCGGAAGGTGGTCCAGCGCTTCGGCCTCGGCCGAACGCAAGCCGGTCGGCGAATGCTCCATGGCCTGGGCCATCTGCCAATCCTCGACCGTATCGGTGGAAGTGCGCAGTGGTTCGCGCTGGCGCTTGCGGTACAAATTGATGTACGTGTTGGTCAGGATGCGGTACAGCCACGCCTTCAGGTTGGTGCCTGGCTTGTACTGGTGGAAGGCGGAATAGGCCTTGGTATAGGCTTCCTGCACCAAATCCTCGGCATCCGACGGGTTGCGCGCCATGCGCAGGGCAGCCGAATAGAGCTGGTCCACGTACTGCATCGCGTCACGCTCGAAGCGTTCGCGGCGCTGCTGCTCGGACTCAGAGGCCACGTCGGGCAAATTCTCGTCCACACTCTTGTTGTTCATCATTGCCGAGTCTACGCGTTCGACCGGCTTTATGCGCGTGCCAGCGCGGGCCCGGGCCGGCCGCGGTTCCTCGGCAATCGCGCAAGCGGTACCGCCAGCGTTTGAAGTGTCCTGTCGTATCGTCACACTAGGTACAACCAGCCGGGCTAAAGCCTTATTCCCGCGCCGATCTCGGCTAGAATTAGGCAGTGGGCGCACAGTACTTGCGGTACTGCTGGCGGCCCCGAATTGAAGCCTCGAGCCGAAGGATCTACCAATCAGCACTGCAAGCGCCCCCGGGAGCCCCACCGATAAGCTGCACGACGCAGAAAAGAACTGGTGGGCAGCGCCCTTTGCCGCCGCCGGCCTGGACGCAACCGTCCCGGTGCCAGCTTCGAAGTCGTTGACCAACCGGTATCTGATCCTTGCGGCCCTGGCCTCCTCTCCTTCCACGATCCACAACACGCTGATCAGCCGCGACACCGAGCTGATGCTGCGCGCCTTGGCCGGCTTCGGCGTCGGGATCGAGCGCACCGAGCAGGCCGATGGCTCCACCACCGTGGCCATCACCCCGGGCCAGCTGGCCACCGGCCCGCTGGCGATCGACTGCGGACTGGCCGGCACGGTCATGCGCTTCGTTCCCCCATTGGCTGCCGTCGCCGGCGCCAAGGTGGCCTTCGATGGCGACGCTGCGGCCCGCGTGCGGCCCATGGCCCCGGTATTGGACGCGCTAGCAGCCATCGGCGCCCGTATCGATTATGCCGGCACCCCCGGCATGCTGCCCTTCACCATTGACGCCAGCGAATTGAAGCAGGATGCCGAGGTGGTCATTGACGCCTCAGGCAGCTCCCAGTTCATCTCCGCGCTGCTGCTGGTCGGCCAGGCCCTGCCCGGCGGGCTGAAGCTGCGCGCCGCGCCAGGGCCGATCGCCTCCCCGGACCACATCGCGATGACCGTTCAGACCCTGCGCGAACTGGGCGTAGTCGTGCATGTCGATGCCGATGCGCGCGGCTGGAGCATCGCCCCGGGCCGGCTTGGGGGCTTCACCGTCACCGTCGAACCCGACCTGTCCAATGCCGGACCGTTCCTGGCAGCCGCGCTGGCCAGCAATGGCACCGTGCGCGTTCCCTTCTGGCCATCCAAGACCACCCAGGTCGGCGGCAAGTGGGTGGAAATACTGACCGCGATGGGAGCGGAGGTCAGCCACGGCGATAACGGCGTGCTCACGGTGCGCGGAACCGGAGTGATCCGCGGCATCGACTACGCCGATGCCTCCGAGCTGGCCCCTACCCTGGCAGCACTGTGCGTGCTGGCCGATTCGCCGAGCAAGCTGACCGGCATCGGGCACCTGCGCGGCCATGAAACCGATCGGCTGGCCGCCCTGGAAACCGAATTGTCCAAGGTGGGCGCGCGAGCCACCGCCACCGCTGATGCCCTGGAAATCGTTCCCGGAGCCCTGCAGGCAGCGGATATCGAGTCCTACGAGGACCACCGCATGGCTACCGCCGGCGCCCTGCTGGGCCTGGCCATCAACGGGGTGCGCGTAGAAAATATCGCCACCACCGCCAAGACCATGCCGGATTTCCCGCAGCTCTGGAGCGCCATGGCAGCTACCGCAAAGGGCCAGGGCTAATGCGCTACTCCGACTACGACGAATCCTCGGTCCGCGTCCGCCCCAACAAGAAGGGCAGCCGGCCGCGCACCAAGGACCGCCCGGCCTACGAGCAGGCGGTCATCGGCCGCATCATCACCGTGGACCGCGGCCGCTACACCGCAATCCTGGATGAGGACACCGCCAATGAGCGCATCGTCATCGCCGCCCGGGCCCGCGAGCTGCGCCGCCAGGCGATCGTGCCCGGGGACCTGGTGGGGCTGGTGGGCGACACCTCCGGAAAGCCCGATACCCTGGCGCGCCTGGTGCGCATCCAGGAGCGTTCCACCTTGCTGCGCCGCAGCGCCGATGACACCGACGCCACCGAGCGCGTGGTCGTGGCCAATGTGGACAAGCTGGTCATCGTCGTGGCCGCCGCGAACCCCGAGCCGCGCACCGGCTTCGTGGACCGCGCGCTGGTAGCCGCCTTCGACGCCGGCATCCAGCCGGTGCTGTGCGTGACCAAGGCCGATGTGAAGGATCCGGCCGGGTTTCTCAAGCACTACGAGGGGCTGGACTTCCCCGTGGTCATCTCCCGCACCACCACGGCCGATGCCTCCGGTGTGGACGCGCGCGGCGCCGACGGTTCCAGTGCCCGGCTGGATGCCGGCGCGCTGGCCGAGCTCGAAGAGCTGCTCTCCGGCTGCGTCTCGGTAGTGCTGGGCCACTCCGGAGTGGGCAAGTCCACCTTGGTCAACGCCCTGACCGGTTCGACCCGCGCCACCGGGCACGTCAACGCGGTCACCGGCCGCGGACGCCATACCTCCTCCAACGCCCTGGCCCTGCGCCTGGGCGAAACCCCGGGATCCTGGCTGATCGATACCCCTGGCATCCGTTCCTTCGGGCTGGGGCTGGTGGACCGGGACAATATCCTGGCTGCCTTCGAGGACCTGGCCGAAATCGCCACCGGCTGCCCGCGCGGCTGCACCCATGCCGCCGGCGAGGCCGGCTGCGCGCTGGAAGCCTGGGCCGAAAATGCCCAGGGCACCCAAGCCGCAGACCGGTTGGCCTCCTACCGCCGGCTGGTCACCACCGAGGAAACCACGCACGAAAAGGAGCTCGGCGCGCTCTAGGCGCCCGCAACACCATGGCTGAATACACCCTGCAGCAAGATCTCGACTTCGCCTTGGCCCTGGCCGGCAAGGTCGATGCCTTCACCCTGGCCCGCTACGGCGCCAATGACCTTGTGGTCGAGTCCAAGCCGGACATGACCCCGGTTTCCGATGCGGACCGCGGCGCCGAGCAGCTGATCCTGGCCGAACTGGCCGCCCACCGCCCGGATGATTCGGTGCTCGGCGAAGAATTCGGCGTGCACGGCACCGGCTCCCGGCGCTGGGTCATCGACCCGATCGACGGCACCAAGAACTTCGTGCGCCGCGTACCGGTCTGGGCCACGTTGATCGCGCTGCTGATCGACGACGAACCGGTGCTTGGCGTCATCTCCGCCCCGGCAATGACCCGCCGCTGGCATGCAGCTACCGGCCTGGGCGCGTTCGTCACCGAACCGGGCGCCACCGTCGGTTCCACCGCCACCCGCCAGGTCAACGTCTCCTCGGTGAGCGAGCTGCAGGACTCCTCGCTGGCCTACGCCTCGCTGAACGGCTGGAAGGACGCCGGCAAGCTCGATGGTTTCCTGGAACTGCTGGATACCGCTTGGCGCACCCGCGGCTACGGGGATTTCCTGTCCTACGCGCTGCTGGCCGAAGGCGCGGTCGACGCGGCATTCGAACCGGAGCTGGAACTCTACGACATGGCCGCTTTGGTGCCGGTTGTGCGCGAAGCCGGGGGCCGCTTCACCTCGGTGGCCGGAGAAGAGGGCTGCCATGGCGGCAACGCCCTGGCCACCAACGGCAAGCTGCACGCAGCGATCCTGCCCTACCTGAATCGCCGCTAGGCACCGCAACGACGATGGCAACTGCACGACGCGGGCCCGCCGGGCTGACCACCAGCGAAGAGGACTACCTCAAGGCGGTGTACCTGCTCACCGAATGGGAAGACACCGAAGTGAGCACCGGCGCGCTGGCCGACCAGCTGGGCTTGTCCCCGGCTTCGGCCACCGCCATGGTGCAAAAGCTCGCAGCCAAGCACCTGGTCCATCACGTGCCGCGCGGGGCCATTACGCTCAGCGGCACCGGCCGGCGCGAGGCGTTGCGCATGGTGCGCCGCCACCGCCTGCTGGAAACCTTCCTGCGCGATGAGCTGGGCTACGGCTGGGATGAGGTGCATGACGAGGCCGAGGCCCTGGAGCACACCGTCACCGACCGCTTCATCGACGCCCTGGATGCCCGGCTGGGCCACCCGCGCCACGATCCGCATGGCGACGCGATTCCCAGCGCCGAAGGGGAACTGCCGGTCTCCGGGGCGATCCGCCTGGACCGCTTTTCCGGAGCCCGAGCCGTCATCGACCGGATCAGCGATGAAGACCCGCAGTTCCTGCGTCGTGCCGCCGCCCAAGGGCTGGTGCCCGGGGCGGTCGTCGATCTGCCGCATCAGCTGGATTTCATTGAGGCCTCGCTGATCTGGGTGCGCAAGGCCTAGCTGCATGCCGGCTGTGCAAGAATGAAAAACAGCGGCGCGCAGCAAGGCGCGCCTGACTGCAAAGGGGAGGACCGATGGAAACACGACCGGTCATTCTGGGCATCCCGGATCACCTCGATCCCCACGTTCTGGCCGCAGCCGCAGAACTGGCCGGTGCGCTCGGAGCGCCGTTGCTTTGCGTTCATGTCGATCCCACCCGCTATCCGCTGGAAGAACTGCCTGATGGCACAGTCCGCAGCGCACCGCTGGACCCTGAATCCGGGGACGAAGCCATAGAGCGCTTCCCGGCACAACTTCTGCTGCAGCTCGAAGCCCAGCTCGACGGGTCCGGACTTCAGTGGCAGGCGCACGCCACGGCCGGTGGGCCGGGGCAGCAGCTGGCGCATCTTGCCCTGCAGCATGACGCGGCGCTGATTGTGCTCGGAGTTCGAGAGCGTTCCATGGCCAACAGCATCCGCGAGCTGCTCAACGGCTCCGTAGCGGTGCATCTGACCCGTCGACAGCGCCATCCGGTGCTCTTAATCCCGCCACGCCCACCCCGCCGCGCAGAACAGATTCAGAGTTCATGACCCACCCGCCAACACCCGTTGCCCAGAGCACCGCGCAGCGTTCCTACCTCAACCCGCGTCTCCTGCTATTGGTGTTCATTGGCGGCGCTGCAGGCACTGCCTGCCGGCAAGCCTTGGGAATGCTGCTGCCTGCCGTCGGCAGTTTCCCGGTCGCGATTTTCACAGCCAACATGCTGGGAGCTTTCCTGCTCGGCATGCTGCTCGAAGCGCTGTCTCGTCGCGGTCCAGACGAATGCAAGCGCCGTCGGCTGCGGCTGCTGCTCGGTACCGGTTTCATGGGCGGCTTCACCACCTACAGCGCGCTGGCCACTGACAGCATGCAGATGTTCGCATCCGGAGCGGCGCTCCCGGCTCTGGGCTATGCGCTGCTCACGGTGTTCTTCGGCGCATTGGCAACCTGGTGTGGAATCGCCGCCGCTGCTAAGCGCGTGGCCCGAAAATCGGGAGGGCTGGACTAGTGCTCTCCCCCGGCTTATTTCTAGTCGTTGCGCTCTGCGGTGGCCTCGGCGCCTGCCTGCGTTTCGTGCTTGATGCCCTGGTCAAGCAGTGGCTTCCAGCCCCTCTGCCCTGGGGCACGATCCTTATCAACCTCTCCGGTTCCTTCGCCCTGGGTGCGCTGACCGGGCTGATGGCGCAGCAGTTGTTGTCGGCGCAATGGCTTGCGGCCATAGGGTCAGGCCTGCTCGGCGGCTACACGACGTTTTCCACGGCCAGTTTCGAAACTGTCCGGCTGCTCCAGGCGGGCCGCCTCGCAGCCAGCCTGGTCAATGCTTTGGGGACCTTGGCTGGAGCGGTGCTCGCGGCATTGCTCGGCTTCCAGCTCGTTGGGTTCTTCTAGCCTTAAACAACAAATGCCAAGCCTTTCGGCTTGGCATTCCAGCAGTCCTAGCGTGCTGCCCGGCGTCCCTTGGGAGCGCCTGCTCGTGCTCGGCTCTGGCCTTGTTTCGGTGGCTGCTTGGTACGGTCGTGCGGGACCACGTAGCCGCCGGTGGCGATAACCAGAATGGCGCTAAGGCCGGTCAACGAGAGCATCCCGATCGCCCAAATCTGCGATTGATCGTAGAAGGAATGATCGACACTCAGCCACAGCACGTAGGCGCCGACGAGGTAAATGATATGGATCAGGAGCAGACGGGTTCGCAGCCGCAGCTTGATGACGGCCTTCGGCGAGAAGAAGATCGACCACAGGATCAACAGCGGAACGACTACCACAAGGATTGCTGGAATCGTCGGCCATGGGATGAAAGCGATAGCGGCTAGTGCCGCGGCGAAAAGCAATCCCACTTCCAAGAGGAAGGCAACTGCCGCATAGCTTGCTGAAAGGAAAGGCGATACCCGCTGGGAACTGTTTTTACCCATCGACTTCAATCTCACTCCGTTTCTGCACACGCTGTCGTTTCAAAGCCTTAGACTTTCATCTCAAGTCTATGTGTAAATTCTCCATCCCGCGAACAGGCTCGCGATGTGACGGCGGACTTCGAGGCAAACAAAAAGCTCCGGAACCAGGCTTTTGGGCCTGGTTCCAGAGCTGAATATTGTGGAGATGGGGAGAATTGAACTCCCGTCCGATGTGGTGTTGCCAGGTCTTCTCCGGGCGCAGTTTGCTGCGGATTTTCTCTGCCCCAACCATCACGCAAACATGTGGTTGATCCGGGCACAGTTGCCTAAATGTGTATCCAGCAGCGGCAACATCCGCTGGATACATTGGCTATCTAAATGACGTTAGGAACAGGGGCGATAGCGTCCCCTGGCTAACGGACCGTCTGGCTGCTTAGGCAGCGAGAGCGAAGTCAGTGCGCTTTGATTCGGCACTTATTGGTTTGCAAAGAGCGTTTACGAGATAACTTTGCGTCCTCGGCCCGCTTCATCTGTCGCGACTCACACCGTCGAAACCGATCATCCCCGTATTTTGTTGTCAGTCCCGGTTTCCCGGGTACAACCACACCCTAGGGCGTGTCTATCAATCATAGCGCATTGCGCGGGTTTACC
This sequence comes from Glutamicibacter sp., assembly GCF_050701915.1. NCBI lineage: Bacteria > Bacillati > Actinomycetota > Actinomycetes > Micrococcales > Micrococcaceae > Glutamicibacter > Glutamicibacter sp. The sequence continues at coordinate 71,402 of NZ_JBOGEG010000006.1, forward strand.
CCAATGCGAAATGCACCACAACCTAGTCTTAAGCGTTTCCGCGGTTGCGTTCGCGCATGGCACGCAACGCCTCACGGTTATCCTGCTTTTCACGCAGGGTCTGCCGCTTGTCGTATTCGCGCTTACCGCGGGCAACGCCGATTTCCAGCTTCGCCCGGCCAGATTTGAAGTACAAGCTCAGCGGGACGACGGTCAGGCCGGCTTCACTGATTTTGCGTTCAATCTTGAGCAGTTCCTGGCGGTGCAGCAAGAGCTTACGGCGGCGACGGGCCGCGTGATTGGTCCACGATCCATTGAGGTATTCAGGGATGTAGACGTTCTCTATGTACAGCTCACCACGGTAGAACTGGCCGAAACCTTCAACGAGCGAGGCCTTGCCCTCGCGTAGCGACTTCACCTCAGTACCCGAGAGCACCATGCCAGCTTCGAAGGTGTCGAGGATTTCAAAATCGTGGCGCGCCTTGCGGTTACTCGCGATTACTCGATCTTCTTGATTCTTCTTAGCCACGTTACTCCTTGCATGTCGCGGGCGGATTCCCGCGCACAGAATACAAGTCTAGCGCTAGAGAAGTCCCAATGGGTTCACATGTGAACCATTGATGATCGTTTCGAAGTGCAGATGGCAGCCGGTCGAGTTGCCGGTGGTGCCAACATAGCCTACAACCTGGCCCTGCTTCACATGCTGGCCGACGCTAACCGCGATGCGGGACATGTGGTGGTAGTTGGTGGCCAGGGCCTTGCCCTTGATAACGCCGTGCGAAATGGTGACCTTGTTACCAGAGGATCCACCCCAACCGGCCATCCAGACTTCGCCGGAAGCAGCGGCCGTGATTGGCGAACCGCACTGGCCGCCGAAGCCCCAGTCAATGCCTGCGTGGACATAGCCGCCACGGCCGCCATAGTCGATTGTTCCGGCAGGAGTTGGGCGCCAACCGAAGGTCGAGGTCAAACGGTTACTGGTAGTTGGCTTAACCAATCCCCAACTGCTTGGCTCAGCGTATGTCGGAGTCTTTGGCTGGGATTTCGGCGCCACATAGGCCTTCTTCTTGTAGGCCTTTTTCTCTGCACGAGCTGCTGCGGCCTTGCGTTCTTGCTCAGCCTCGTAGGCAGCCTTTTCCTCAGCGATGCGCTTTCGCTCTGCTTCTGCTTCGCGGCGCGCTTTTTCTTCTGCCTTGCGCTTGCGTTCGGCAGCTTCCCGGATCAAGCGCTCCTGGCGTTCCTTGATCTGGTGGTTAACCGCTGCGTATTCCTTCTGCTGCGATTGCAACTTCGCCTGAATACGCGGCTTTTGCGCTTCGAGTTCGGCGCTGAGCTCTTCGGTGCTGGCTACCAGCGCATCCAGCTCGTTCTTGGCGTTCTGCGCAGCATCTCGTGCTGCCTGTTCCTGTGCCAACGCTTCCTCGGCCTGAGCTTTCAGGGAGGAAATTTCTTTCTCTACAGCAACCAGACGAAGCTTATTGCTTTCGTTATTGGCCTGCTCCTGGGCCAGGTCGTTGTATGCGGCATTCTGGGATTCCATGGCGCGGTTGGCCATGTCCAGGCCGTCGGCCATCTTGGTTGCCGAATCCATGTTGAGAATCATGTCCAGCCCTCCAGAAACACCTCCGCGCTTGTAAGCTTCCGAAGCGATCTGTGCCATTGCATCTTGAGCGTCGGAAAGCTTAGCCGCGTTTTCTTCGATCTGCTTAGCCACCTCATCACGAGTCGCTTGCGCGCTGATTAAGCGGTTGTTGAGATCGGCAAGGGTGGCCTGTGCATTGGCTACCCGGCTTTGCGCGTCAGCCAATGCTTGCTGGGCAACAGGCACCTGCGCCTGCTGGTCGCGCAATTTCCTGTCGGTTTCTTGAATGTCGGCATCCAGGAATTCCATGTCGTTCTCGAGGTTATCGATGTTCTTTTCGACTTGAGCTTTCTTGTCGTCCAGCTCATCGGCGGCTACCAGGCCTGCGGGCAGCGTGAGCGCGAGAGCCATTGCTCCACCGATGGAGGCGCGTAAGAATTTACGTCGCACTGCGTTCGACAGCATAAAGCTCCTTTTAGAAATTGCGTACTTCAGTTCAAGCCCAGATAACGTTTCGGCTAAACCTTCAGGTAACGCTTCAACGTTACCACTGATGAAATTGTGGCCAAAACGATACCAATAATCAAGAGTATCGGAGCAACTAGCCATATTTCGCTGGTAGAGATGAACGCTACACCGACGTTTTCGTTGGCCAACTTATCCTCGACGAGGAACTTCAGCAGCAACCACAAAGTGCCAGAAGCCAGTAAGCCGCCAATCAGCGACGCGATCACGCCTTCGATAATGAACGGCAACTGAATCGTTGCTTTTGATGCGCCGACCAGTCGCATGATTGTTGTTTCGAGTCGCCGGTGCATAGCTGAAAGCTGAATGGTTGTACCGGTCAGCAATACCGCGCAAACAATCATCACGATTGCAACGACAGCCGCCGCCGCGGAAGCCACGCGCACCAATTGGAAGACCTTTTCGAGCAGTTCCCGTTGGTCAATTACCGAGTCAACACCTTGAACCGTGGAGAAGGCCTCGTTGATCACCGGGTACTTTTCCGGGTCTACCAGTGCGACGCGGAATGATTCGGGCAGCTGCTCCGCAGTGACCTGATCAACCAACGCGGAGTTCTCGTATTGGTCGAGGAAGTTCTCGTAAGCCTGGTCTTTCGACTCGTAGGCAAATTCCTTGATGTACGGGGCGAGCTGCTCAGATTTGAGCATCTCTTCAATGCTCTGGCGCTGCTCTTCGGAAACCGCGCTACCAGCGCAGTTTGGCGAAGTGCTCGTGTCATCACAGAGGTACACCGCAACTTCCATGCGGTCGTACCAGTAGCCCTTCATCTGGTTGATCTGGAGCTGCAATAATACCGAGGCACCAACGAAGGTCAACGATACGAAGGTCACCAGCACCACAGAGACGACCATGACGACATTCTGCCGCAGGCCCTTCGCCGCTTCGCGGAGAATAAATCCTAGTCTCACTGGTCCTCGTCTTTCTTGTCCTCAGCAACCTGCGACTCTTCGTCGTACTCCACGGCGGAATCGCCGACGAGCAGTTCGCGCGAACCGTCTTGGTTCACCACGGTGGTCATCGGGGCGTACTGGCCATCAATTTCATCGCGGATGACCTGCCCGCGGCTCAGTTCAATAACGCGGTGTCGGTATTCGCTCACCAGTTCGTGTGCGTGCGTAGCCATCAGGACGGTCGTACCGTTCTGGTTAATGCGGTTTAGTACGTTCATGACTTCGATGCTGTTCTTGCGGTCGAGGTTACCCGTAGGCTCATCGGCAAGCAGGATCGAGGGCCTGTTCACAATGGCGCGGGCAATGCCGACGCGTTGCTGCTCGCCACCGGAAAGTTCAGTTGGCTTACGACGCGCCTTATCCTCCAGACCCACCATTTTAAGTGCATCCGGCACACGTTCGCGGATCTGGGCACGCGAAGCACCGATGACTTCCATGGCGAACGCAACGTTGTCGAAGACCGTACGTTCGCGCAATAGGCGGAAGTCCTGGAAAACGAACCCAATGTCACGGCGCAGTTTAGGCACCCGGCGGCTTGGGATGCGGTTCAGGTTCTGTCCCGCCACGTAGACGGATCCGTCGGTGGAGCGCTTTTCGCGCAGCACCAAGCTAAGGAAGGTCGACTTACCCGAACCGGATTCACCAACCAAGAAGGCGAACTCGCCACGGTCTATCTCGATGTTTATATCGTCCAAAGCTGCATTCTGCTGCTTCGGCTCGTAAACCATCGAGACGTTTTCGAATTTAATCATGTCTTCAATCGCTAGTCTTCGTCGGGGCGCGACCCACGAATACCAATCTCGAGATCAAACGTCATTTGATGCGCCAGTCTTCCAAACACTATCGGTGCAAGGCAGCGAACCAGCCGAAATATAAGGTGTGTTGCAAGATTCATGCCGTACGTACAGCTAACGCAAAATGCGCAGCTTGGGCATGACTAGCTGTAATTAGCGATGAGGGGTTCGTATCGGTGTTGATACTTACACCCTTTGTAGCAAAAACGTTTAGCCCAGCTGGGATTCGCGGCATCGCCTACTTACTTGGACGACGCTGTCCTGCACGCCAGCGGATGCCGGCATCGATGAAATCGTCAATTTCACCATCAAGTACTGCCTGGGTATTGCCCACTTCGTGTTCGGTACGCAGGTCCTTGACCATCTGATACGGGTTAAGCACGTAGGAACGCATCTGATCGCCCCAGGATGCCTTCACGTCTCCGGCGAATTCCTTCTTCTGGGCGTCTTCTTGTTCCTTCTTCAGAAGCAGCAACCGCGACTGCAGAACTCGAAGAGCGGCAGCACGGTTCTGGATCTGCGACTTTTCATTCTGCATCGAGACGACAACTCCGGTAGGAATGTGCGTCATGCGTACCGCCGAGTCGGTGGTGTTAACGCTCTGGCCGCCCGGGCCAGAGGAACGGAATACGTCCACGCGAATTTCAGATTCAGGGATTTCGATGGTGTCGGTCTGCTCAATCAGCGGCACAACTTCCACCGCGGCAAACGAAGTCTGGCGACGGCCCTGGTTATCGAATGGTGAAATGCGAACCAGACGGTGCGTACCGGCTTCTACGGAGAGCGTGCCGAACGCATACGGTGCATCAATTTCGAAGGTTGCCGACTTGAGGCCTGCTTCTTCGGCATACGAGGTATCCATAACGGTGGCCTTGTATCCACGGCGTTCAGCCCAGCGCAGGTACATACGCAAGAGCATCTCCGCGAAATCGGCGGCATCAACACCGCCGGCACCGGAGCGAATCGTGACAACCGCGCCGCGAGCATCGAATTCACCGTTGAGGAGGGTAACAATTTCGAGTTCGGCAAGGGACTTCTGGACGCTGACGAGCTCTCTGTCGGCTTCATGCAACGTATCATCGTCGTCTTCAAGCTCAGCCAGCTCAACCAAGACTTCCAAATCATCGATCCGGGTCTTCAGCCGAGTCAGCCGTTCCAGCTCGGACTGGCGATGCGATAGCTTGCTGGTGACGATCTGCGCAGCGGCCGGATCATCCCAGAGGTTGGGAACGCCAGCTTCTTCCGAGAGGACTGCGATGTCAGCTTTGATCTGCTCGACATCGCTCACGTCTTCAATTGCGGAGAATGTAGAACGCAGTGAGCGGATTTCAGCGGAGAAGTCAGTTTTTGCCATGGTCCTCTAAGACTACGTCATTTAGCCATTGATCAATGAGTCCGGCGTTAACGCCGAAAATAAGTTCTACACGAACTTTTCATTGAAAATCCCGCAGTGGAATCCCTAATCAACTTGCAGGGCTTACGTCCACGGATCGGTCGGGGATCCAGCCAGTCAGTTCTCGAACAGTAATTTTGAACGAAGATTTCGAGGTGGGGTCCGCAGGCTTCGCAGAAGTACCAACCACCGTAGCTAAGAGGATCCGCTTGCGCTGGATCCATCATTCTTGGAATTTGCTCCTGGTACATGCAGCTGCGTTGCTCGCTTACATATTCTTGCCCTTGTTTCCCCGTACTCGTACGTTCCCCTCCTCGCTGAAATCATCCAGGCTGCTATCCGGGGTTGTGTTCACCTGCTCAGCACAGTTCGAGCCGATGATTCTACAGATATTGGAACTCCGCGTGGAACGATCCACCCCACTATCGGCGGTTGCACCGAACCCTTCAGCTGGAGATTCGCGCCTTGCCCATCAGGCGTGATCTGAACCCGACCAATGCGTAAATTGTCGACGCGACTGGCCGCTCCTACATCTGAAAGGTACTGTTGCGCGGCTTGTTGCACGCGTTGCTGGTCCAACTGAATCCTCGGGTTGCCACTGTCCGCAACGAATTCGAATTCGTCCACGGCAGCGACGACCGCTCCGTCGGCAATTGACAAAAGCTGACGCGCTTTAAGGTTGACTGCGCTGACTGCTAGCACCACGGAAATAGTCAGCAAAGTGATGGCGCACAAGCCGATTGCCAGCACCAAGGATTGTCCGTCCTCATCCCGTGGATTCAGGACAGCGCGTCTTGGCCTAGCCAAATCGATCAGTCCTTTGCGAGGCTGAAGAATCCACGGTGAAAGCAGACACCTCTACCCAGTCGGAAACGAAAGGAAGGGGAACATCCAACGCTACCGTCACGGTGACGACACTGCCCGGACTCAAGCATTCCTTTTCGCATCGAATCGACGTGCGAGCGTTGGCATATCCAAAGTTGTTCATGGTTCTTCGTACAACTGCGTGCGCATCTGACCTTGCCTGGGCGGGATTATCGGCGGTGGCAAAGACCTTGGCTGCATGATCAGCAGCGCCGACCACGGCATAGCTGCCTCCCTGAAGCTGGCCGACGGCCAAAATCAGGTACACCATGGGAATCAGCAAGACCGTTGAAGCAAAAATAAACTCCACTATCGCACTGCCACGATCTTCAGCGCAGATTCTGTTGTGCATGGCGGTAGGGAGATTCTTGGCTCTACCCATATCGCACCGCTTCTCCTTCAACGTGCAAATCCCACCCGTTCGGCAAGAGCCCGACCAAGGGAACCCGCGTGTTAACCGATACGGTCACCAGCTGGCTGTCGCCAACGCGGGTCGTGTTCACGGCAATGTCACGGGCAAATCCACTATGCAAGCTTTCGGTGATCATTGTCCGAGTTCTGCCTTGAGCGTCGCCTACTGAACGATTGGCCAAAGCACCGTAGTGGGCGCCGTTCGAGGCTGCATCAATCAGCGTGTTGCGCACATGCAGGACCAACGCGAGTTGTATAAGCGTCATTGCGATGACCACAAGCAACGTTGTGATCATGACAAATTCGGCTACGGCAGACCCATTCTCGCTACCAATAAGTTCCGCGGAATCCGAACTTCCAGGTGAACCCGCATTCGCCCTCATGCGCGGTTATCCCAATCCGGAGACTCGATCGATTGCTTGGTTAAACAGGTCCTGCAGCCTAGGTCCTGCAATGGCCAGCAAGGCAGCAACCAGTAACGCGGACATGAGGGTAATCATGACCCAGCCGGGCACGTCGCCTCTGCTTTCCCTGAGTTTCGGAGAAACCTTACGAATGAGTAGTTCACCGGTCGTAGCGATCTGCAATACCAGCTTGATCATCAGTTCTTGTACGTGGTTCATGACGGCCCTTCCAACTTGCTAAAGGATTTCAAAGTGAGAAATTCAAGCTTTTCTGTGCACCGTTCAATAACTCATCTCCAATAACGCCAGGCCGGGGAATACGGCAAAAACGATGGTGAGGGGAAGAATTCCGAACACGACCGGGACTAGCATGGAAATCTCGCGTTTTCCCGCTACTTCCATAAGTTCTCGTTTAGAAGCGTCACGAACGTCTTGTGCTTGGTCCCTGAGCACTTGTGCCAAAGGCGTGCCCCGCTCTGTTGCGACAACGATTGCATCGACAAAGCGTGTCATCGCCCCAATTTGTATCCGGTCCGACATATTCTGCATTGCTTGGACCATCGGTGTGCCTGCGTGAATGTCGTTCAAGGTCTTGGTGAATTCCTCGCCGATCACCCCGTGGCAGATTCGTGAAATTCTTTCGATAGCTCCAGTTGTTGATTCGCCTGCGCCGACAGTCAGCGCTAGCACTTCAGCCACTGTTGGAAACTGAGTTAATATTTTCCGGGCCCGCCGATGGATCTGTTCACCAAGCCACCATCCACGCCATGCATAGCCAACAATTCCGAAACCGATAACGACTAGGACCGATAAGATCAAAGAGACGTGATACTGAACGGCGGCAAAGGCCATGAACGCTGAACCTGCTACCAAGCCTGCCAATGCACAAACAATTTCTTGAGACCGATAGTCAATTACGCTCATGTCCAATCCCGCAGCGTTCAGACGCTTCCGAAGAGTATCTGCCGAAGGACTGTGCAGGCTCGCCAGCTTCTTGATTTGCAGCAACATGGGGGCAGCTAGTTGGCCTATAGCTGAGCGCCCAGACTCAGAGTTCCATGAGTCCTCCAGCATGCGTGAGCTTCGAACGCCCACGCGAACATGTGGCGCAATACGATCAGCGAACGCCATTTTTCGCCAGCCCGGCAGGTTAACGATGACCAGCCAAAGGCCTAGGCCAAGCCCCAAACCGCAAAGCGCCGCCCACGACGTATAGCTGCTCATGCCAGTACTCGTTCTTCTACCGGCAAGGCACCGAGCCGGAGCATGATTCGATAGCAAATGAGAGAAACCACCATGCCAAGGCTTAGCACGATCACTCCCCCGACCGTCATATAGGCATCTTTGGCAGCTTCCTGGGTGCCCAAGACCAACAACAGGATCCATGGTGCGGCAACTGCCAAACGGGCTGCCGAAACAATCCATGATTGGCGGGCCGCGAGTTCACCTCGTGTTCTCACGTCATCGCGCAAGAATGCCGACAAAGTTGTGAGAGTGTGTCCCAAGTCGGTGCCCCCGACTTCACGAGTGATCCGCAATGTCGTAAGGATTTTGTCGGCTACCGGATCTGCTAGGCGTTCGCCCAATTGGTCCAGCGCCACGGAGAAGTTCGCCGTGGCTCGATAGTCCAACGCGAAATCTCGGAATAGAGGACGCAATACCTGCGGGCCCACGACTGCCAATTGGCTCAATGCTTCGGGAAGAGAAAGGCCTGCCCGGATGGCACTTCGCAAGTGATCAACCACTTCTGGCCATTGTTCTTGCAATGCTGCTTGTCGTTTGGCGGCTTGATGGCGCAGGTAGACCCATGGTGCGAATGAGCCGAAGATACAAAAAATCACGGCGAATAGCGGCGAAGCAGTTAGTCCCAAGGTCACCAACGCGAACGTGAGCCCGCAGACCACGCAAATCACGATGAATTTTGCCGGAGCCAGGTTGCTCATGCCTGCATGGAGAAGCGCATTCTTAATGGCTGAGCTACGTCTAGGCGCTCTCACCCACGGGGAAAAGAGCAGCCAATCAACCATTAAGGCAATGCCTAACCCGCCGAGAAGGGCACAGAAAGCAACCACCGCTACACCGCCATCAATTCGGCAATATTTATTCCAGCGACATCAAATTTTTCATGAGACCAATCGGCTCCCCGAGCAGGTAGCAGGCGATCGGCTTGCCGTTCGAATAGTGTCGAGGACTCAATTTGTCCTTCCTCCACGCGGTTGCGCACGCTGAGAATTTCGTTGACATAGCGATGGCCCTGAGGACTACGCACGCAGTGAACTACAAGGTCAATGCATGCGGCCACTGTCTTGATGGTGAAGTCACTGGTGATGTTTGGTCCGGCAAGTAACGGCAAAGTGCAAATTTTCGTGATCGCGTCACGGGCAGAATTTGCATGCAAGGTACAAAGCCCCGCGATTCCCGAGTTCAGCGCAATCAGCATATCCAAGGACTCCGCTTCGCGGACCTCACCGACAATGATCCGTTCAGGGCGCATGCGCAGAGCTTCCTTGACCAGTCGGCGCATGGTGATTTCTCCGGTGCCTTCAAGATTTGCGAGGCGAGTTTGCATCGCAACGACATCTCTGAGTGAAAGATTCAACTCAAAGATTTCCTCGATGGTGATAATTCGTTCCCTGGGTCCGATTGCCGACGCCAGACAATTAAGCATTGTCGTCTTGCCGGCCTGCGTAGGGCCAGTCACAATGACATTCAGACCGGCGCTGATTGCGGTGGAAAGGAACCTCGCCGCTTGTTCGCTCAACGCTCCAAGGTCGACTAAATCGTCAAGTTTTCCTGCGCGAGCGATGAATTTACGAATGTTGAGGGCCCAATGCTCATGGGTGATGTCTGGAATCACGACGTGGAGACGAGACCCATCGGGCAATTGGCAATCGACGAATGGCTGGGAAAGGTCCAGTCGCCTGCCCGAAGTCTTAAGCATGCGTTCGACTAGAGCTGCGATTTCTGCCGGCTCCATACGTATGTGGGTCAGTTCGCTTTGGCCACCTCTGGCACAAAATACTTGTTGCGGAGAATTTACCCAGATCTCTTCAACAGAAGGATCGTCCAATAAGGGTTGCAACGCTCCAAACCCGGCCACATTGTCGAATACCGAGCGTTGGGCAGCCTCGAGCGATCCAAGTGAAGGTACCGCTCCAAGCAATGCGCGTTCGTCGTAGTCACGAATGACCTCTTCAATCAGGGAACGGATCATCGCTGGCTGTTTAGCTGGGTCCAACCCACGACGGCGTACCAGCTCACGTACTTCGTCTTCGACAATGGACAGCGCTTCCACGACTGACTCCTTTGACTTTCCTACTGGAGGATCCCGATCTCGGGGACTATCGGCGAGCGAGTCGTCGGTGCAGCATACCTATTCGTATGACAAGGGATGCTATCTGCAGCAGAGACCGCTTTCAAGAGGTTCTCGTAGTTGTGGATAGTTCCTGGTTCTTTGTCCACAACAAGATACTTATTTTCCGGCCCAGCCCAAATGGCTGGTTTAGATGGGAACGACAACTTTCCATTACTTTCAGGAGACCTCATGGTCCGCTATGAATTACTTCTGATTTCCCGAAAATTCCAGCATCCGCGGCAATTCGAGCTTGTCATGTCAGGACGAATCTCGGGCAAGCAGCTCGCCGCATTGCTACAGCAGCAATTCCCGGAACAGCGATGGTATTCGGGAATGACGCGGATAGAAGAGTTGGAGATCCTGCATACGAATGAACGTCTGCTGCTCAGTGAATTGCCTCAGCCCGTTCGCGCCACAAGCACCACAGCTTCGTGTCTCAAGCTTTATGTACTTCGTGGCCCCGACGCTGGTGCCTGGATTCCGCTCACTAAAGGAGAACATTTCATCGGCAGAACCGCCCCGTTGTGGTTAGAAGATCCGCTGATGTCCAGGGTTCACGCGAAGTTAGTAGTGACGACACGGGGCCTACGCTTAGTGGCTTGCTCTGGACAACAGATTGCCATGCCAGATGGCAGCCGCTGCGAGTCCATCGATTTGGAGCAAGGATCGCGTTTCCTGCTAGGCAATACCGAATTCGCCGTCGGTGATCCTATAACGGCCGAATCCGGCCATTTGGTAACGTCCGAACAATTGGAGATCCAGGCACCATCCAAGCCCGAGCTCTCCCGCTTAATTGCTTTGGTCTTAGCAGCATTCGTTCCGATCATCTCCGGTATCTTGCTTGCCTTGGTCACCGGTTCGATGCTCTTTCTGATCTTGAGTGGCGTTTCGGCCCTCATGGGTTTAGTACCTGCAGGCCAGCTGTTCGTGGAGCGGCGCCAATGGAAAAAAGAAATGGAAGCGCAACGTGCTTCCGCAATCATCGCGAGAACGAAATATTCTCCCGCCCTTGGAGAATCCTTCGTAGCCGGACTGGATTCTGCTTCATTGGGACTGTCCTGTGCTCAGATACCACCATTGGTTTGGGGCGAGGGTCTGTGGTCTCCCCAAGAAATCTCTCGTTCTGATCCCACGGGGGTACGCAAAATATTTCGTAGCCTCAAGAAGATTAAGTCGGATGCGCCCTGGTTCGGCCCAGTATTTTTCACAAGTAGCCCTAGCGTATGGCAGCTGAAATCGAGGCAAGGGCAAAGCACTGGAGCGATTCTCGCCGCGGTACTTGCGCGCTACCTCCCGGCCATACATTCCGGCCAGGTACGGCTCGTGATCGATCCCAGTATTCGATGCCTTCCGGCGTCGTTGCTGTTAATGGGCAACGTTTCCCTGGCACATTTGTCCGTTTCCGAAGAATCGAGCGCCATCAGGAGACAGGAAAACAGCTTGACCACGCTGTACGTCACTGCCCAGGCACCTCAACCACTCGCTGGCACCCTAGTGCTGGGTATTTCACCGGTGCTGGCCGAGTCCGTAGAGAATTGGATTGATCCTAGCCTTGTGTCTGCGCATTTGCCCGATGAACGCCTAATTCTGCAGAGCCTAAGCACGCTGAGCCTTACGCGGTTCGACAAGATGGTGCAGCAGTACGTCCAGCTGCAGAAGCAGGCAATAACCAAGTACTCAGAATCCAGTCCATCTCCATCCCTAGCCATACGGGCACATCTTGGCCTAGGCGAACAGCAAGAAGAAGTGTTCCTCGATCTTCATGAGGACGGTCCTCATGTCTTAGTTTGCGGCACTACCGGGTCAGGCAAATCAGAAGCGCTCAGACGCATCATTTCTGATTTTGCACGCAATTACTCGCCGGCTCAGCTCGCCTTCGCACTCATTGATTTCAAGGGCGGAGCTGGACTCAGCGTTTATGCAAGCTTGCCCCATGTCCAGCTCTTCGCAAGCGACCTCGATGAGGCTGCCGCTCAGCGCACGCTGGAACAACTAGAACATGAAGTGCGTCGGCGCGAGGAACTTCTGGCAGATCAAGGCTGTAGCGACATTGCCGAATATCAAGATCTCGATGAATCGGGTCGGGTTCTTCCTCGCTTGCTGGTAGTGATTGACGAATTCCGTGTCTTCGTCGAAACGCTTCCTCTAGCCAGCGTCAGAATCGATCGTTTAGCCGCGGTGGGACGGGCTCTAGGAATCCATCTATTTCTCAGCACGCAGCGTCCGGCCGGCGCATTGACGGGTCAAACCAAGGCGAACTTAAACACAACAATCGCATTAAGAGTAAACGACTCGAGTGAGTCCGTGGAACTTGTTGGCTCCACCGAAGCGTCCAAACTCCTCTGCCCTGGTCAAGCGATCATCAAGAGTGCTTCCAAGCCAACCAGGAGCATGCAATTCCATCTGGCCATCGAGCCGCCACTGCATGGCGAACTATTCGAGCGGAATCGTCAAGATCTTAGCCTGCTTCCGTTGTGCCGATTCGAAAGCAGCATCGCATCAGTAGCGGCAGACCCCTTGCGAAAGCATGCAGAAGAGCTTTCCTCTCGGTGGTCCGCTACGGAGCTTCCGGTCTCTGGTTTTGCTCCCGCGCTGCCGCTGCCAGCAGAACCATGGCACTCTCCAGATATGTGGAATGGGAAGGAGCGAGGAACAATCTACTGTGGTGTTGCAGATAATCTGCATTTGGCCCGGCTTGAACCTTTGATTCTTGACCCTGCCCGTTCAAGATCAACGTTGATCTGCGGCTTGCCAGAGGCCGGAGCCCGCAACATTTTTGCTTCTCTAGCCGCTTCGCCGAGAAAAATACTGTGCTTCGGTCCGTCGCCGATCCCAGGTGCCGCTAAAAACGTCAAAGTTGTCACGGGTGAAGATCCCTATGGCTTTTTGGATGCTGTCGACTTCGTAGAATCCATGCCCAAGGATCCGGCATTGATCATTCTTGTTCATTCACTAGCCCAATTACAGTCCAATATCCACCCGCAGCATTTCCAACGCCTGGACGAAGCCCTCGGTACGCTATTGCGTTCCGGCGGCCCGGAATCACCTATGGTGATTTATTCAGTTGACCGAGACCAGAACACTTTGAAGTCCACCGGCCTTTGTACAGAGCAATGGTTCTTCCCATTCAACGCCACCGAGTCATTAAAGATGATCTGGCCCAAGATCCCGGCTTGTTCACTCCTGCCTGGTCGAGGGGTCAAGCTGAGTTCAGGGCGTCCGCCGCAGGTCTTTCAACTCACCAAAGTGCAATCAGCTGGAGTCGCCGGCAGTGCCTGGCCGGAACTGCCGTCAGCTTCTCAGGATTCTTCTGGTTCTGTCCTTCAACCGACAAATTTTCTGGGCTATTCACCCTTCGATGGTGCAACTGCACCTCGACCTGCAGGTCCATTGGTCGTTGCACTCTGCCCAGATATGCAACAGCGCCAGCAGTTGTCTGCCGTACTAGCTGCGCGCTGGAACTCTGCGCTTATTTCCGGCATATCGGACTTTGAGCGGTTCGTCCGTTCTCTCGGGGACGGCTCGTACACTGCTCGGCAGGAATTACTCTGCCTTTTCCTCGAAACCACCAACGATTCCCGGTTGCCGCTGTTCCTGGACGCGCTGAAATCCAGGGGGATCAGTGTCGTACTATTCGTTCCGCCGTCTAGCAGGATGGCCTACGACTTAGGAATGAGTGCCAACGGGCTCGATGATCGCCAGGTGATCGTTATCGAAGCCCATCATCCGCAGGATCTGCAACCAATGAACTGGCCGCCGATCCATCAGGTGCTTCATCAGGGGTCCAATGACTATTGGTGCGCGATTATCTCCAAACGTGGCAAACCGCGGGTGATCCATATTCCGCACGAATTATCTGATGACCATTCAGCGGTTCGGCCGGTCTCCGAGGAATGCGGTGGTCTTCGGAGCGAAGAGCATCACCACAGTGATTCCGGCGACCACGATGGAAAGTACCGCCGCGGCCGTCACCATCGGGATATTGGAGCTCAGGAAAGAAACAGAGAGGATGAGCTGGAATAGTTGCCAAACGACAATCGGAGCACGAGTGAATGCTTTCCCCTTGAGGAAGTTGATAGCAACGGAGCCGTGCCAAACGGCAAGCAGTAAGCAAAGGGCCAGCATGAACAACTGCCCGCCCATATTGACTGTTCCGTTGGTGTCGAGGTTCAGCATGTAGCTGATGGCGTACGCCAGGGTAGCCAGGGACTCAATTAGGACAAGCGCGGCAACCACGAAAACACTGGTTGGGCGGGACGAGATTGTATTTTCGTTGCTCACATCAACAATTTTCGTTGACCTTCTGCAGGAACTCAACCGCAACAATTGACTTTCGCTGTTGTTCGCGCCACACCTCTGATAACTAGCTGATCCTAGTGCCAAATGCCATGTGAGAAAGCACTCAGGCATTCAGCAACATTTCGCTACCGTGACTCTTGTTTACTTCCGCGTTACATGAAAACCTTATGTGGTCGGTTAAACGAAGTGCCCGAATGGACTTCTCCGACCTTTCGAAGCGCCAGATGTTAACCGCTAGGCAACCAGGATTTCATTTCACTCCTAGGTGTTTTTTGCCTGTGTGTTGATTGTCGTTGGTGTTTCAGACCCTCTCAGATTTCAAGGAGCATCAATAAGCATGGATTGGCGTAGCCGCGCGGCGTGTCTGGAAAAGGACCCGGAACTGTTTTTCCCAGTGGGAAACACCGGTCCGGCCCTGTTGCAGATCGAAGAGGCCAAGAGCGTCTGCCGTCGATGTGAAGTAACCGAGACCTGCCTGCAGTGGGCTATTGAGTCCGGCCAGGATGCAGGCGTATGGGGTGGCATGAGCGAAGATGAGCGTCGTGCCCTGAAGCGTCGTGCAGCACGAGCACGCCGCGCTTCCTAATTAAGCTGCGCTCGAGGTAATTCTCGCAACCCGAGACGCTATACGAAATCCGCCAGAGGTAAACACCACTGGCGGATTTCGAGTTTAAGCGACAAATTGTCAGCTCAGCTAGGTACATTAAAAGTAGTATTCATGTTCGAAAGGAACCGTTAGTGACTCTGGCCCGCTTCGCGTGCACCGTTCAGGCAGGTGCGACCGCAAAATGAGCCCGGCCCTGACCGACCCGAACCTGGGCAAGACGCTGGATGGTCGATACCGCCTGGACCACCTGCTTGCCTTGGGTGGCATGTCACGCATCTATCGGAGTATGGACAAGCGCCTGCACCGAGCCGTCGTTGTGAAGATCTTGAACGACAACTTCGCCAGCGAGCATACAGTACGTGAACGATTCGAATCTGAAGCTGTCATCGCTGCAAATATCTCTCATCCGAATGTGGTCTCCATCCGTGATCACAACGTGAGCGACAATCTGGTGTACCTCGTGATGGAATATGTTCGCGGACGCAACCTCGAACAGGTCATTGAAGAACGCGGCCGCTTTACTCCGCGTCAGGCGCTTAGCGTACTTGAACAAATTTGCCACGGCCTCAGCGCCGCACACAGCGAGGGAATCATCCACCGGGATATGAAACCGGCAAATGTGCTGCTCTCCGATACCGGTGAAGTGAAAGTGACCGACTTCGGATTGGCCCGTGCTGCCAGCGCTCATACCCAGTCAGCGACGCTCGTGGCAACGCTGTCCCATGTCTCCCCCGAACTAGTTTCAGGGGCACCAGCCGATTCGCGCAGCGACATTTATGCCCTGGGCATCATGATCTATCAGATGCTTACTGGACAAGCGCCGTATGCCGAGACCAATGCCGCCGCATTGATGAAACATCATCTGGACTCCCCCATGCCCATGCCCTCGGACTTGGTCCCGGGATTAGCCGAAGATCTCGATGAGCTCGTTCGATGGTGCACCGAGAAGGATCCCGAGAAGCGTCCGCAGGATGCCTCGTTGTTGTTGGAGGAGATCATCCAGATCCGTTCGACGCTCGACGACGGGCAACTGGACCTGGGAGCCGAAGACCTCGGCGGGATTGAAGATCTCACCCCGCAAACTTTCACGCAGATGCCTACTACCCTGCAGCAGCGCCTTGATGCGATGCAACGCGAGCGCGAAGATGAGCGCGAACAGCTATGGCTGAAGCGAAACACTGCTCAGCACGAGGCTGGCTATGAAGTCGATGATGCCCCTGCCGATCCTGATCAGACGACCGTCATTGCGGCGGCCGACGCCACCGAGGTCTTGGATCTTCGCGAAGCGCAAGCCACCCTGGCTCAACCTCGTGTCGCCGATTTTGGCAATGCTTCTGGCATAGCCGCAACATCGCTGTACACCCGCGGCAGCGAGCTGGAACCGGCCAACGAGAATGACAGGGCCCCTGAAACGCAGCTGTCGGTACGTGGCCAGAAACGTGCGCAGAAGCAGGCTGCTCGGAAGTGGCGCAAGGAAGCACAGGTACCTACGCACCGTTTGCGTCAGCCTCGCACTGGTACCCAGAAGTTCGTCATCACCCTGATGTGGATCCTCATCGTTGCTCTGGTTGCAGGCGCCGGCTGGTTCTTCGGTCGTGGCCCCGGAACCATTATCCGCATCCCGTCCTTGACGGGCATGCTTGAGTCGCAGGCAGTCGAGCAAATGGATGGCCAAGGTGTTCCAGTTCGCATAGGCACTACCTACAACGATGAGATTGCCATCGGCAGGGTGGTCGATTCACGACCTGGGACCGGCGAGAACATCATGAAGTTCCAGGGAATCGATCTGATAGTTTCGCAAGGCCCGCAGCTTTTTGCAGTTCCGGATGTCACCGGGAAAACCCTGGATCAGGCCACCAAGGCGCTGGCTGAGATCGGTTTCGACGATGTGAAGACCGCCGAGGCCTACTCGGAATCTGTGAAGAAGGGCGAGGTTATCAGTTCCTCTCCTGCCGCCGGCAAGAAATTGCCGCGAAAGAACATCATCACCCTCACTGTTTCCAAGGGACATGCTCCGGTTCGTGTTCCTACGGTCATTGGTCTCGGCAAGGACGCGGCAAAGGAAAAACTTGAGGCCATGGGCCTGAAGCTGGGGGACGGTGAATCCGTCCATTCCACAACGATCGAAAAAGACCTAGTCGCCGCCCAGGACCCGGCGCAGGGCTCCGTTGCGTACGGCAGCACCGTGAGCGTGAATATCTCGCAAGGACCAGAATACGTCCAGATCCCATCCGTGCTCGGCCTGAGCGTCGAACAAGCGATCACGACGCTGGAATCCGCTGGCTTTTCCGTTAAGACCCACAATGTCTTCGGCGGTTTCGGCCAGACCGTTCGCATGCAGTCTCCATTGAATCAGCAAGCTGTGCGCGGCAGAGAGATCAGCATTTACGCCTTCTAAGGCCTCCGACAGTTCTCAGGCATAAAAATAATCCGGTTCCCGCTTCGGGAACCGGATTATTTTCTAGCTGCTAGCGGTTACGGCTGCGGCTCTGCAGTGCCGAGGAGACCAAGAAGGCCATCTCCAGGGACTGGCGGTGGTTCAGGCGTGGGTCGCACAGCGACTCATACAGCGAGTCGAAGTCTTCCTCACGGATCGGATCCGCTCCGCCGAGGCACTCAGCCACATCGTCGCCGGTCATCTCCACATGCAGACCACCTGGGAAGGTACCCAGCGCGTCATGCACCTCGAAGAAGCCGCGGACTTCGTCCATGACATCTTCGAAGTTGCGGGTCTTGTAGCCATTTTGGCTGGTGACCGTGTTCCCGTGCATTGGGTCCGTAACCCACAGCACCTGGGCGCCGGAGGCGGTGACCTTCTCGACCAGGTTTGGCAGCTTCTCGCGGATATTCTTCGCGCCCATGCGGGTGATGAAGGTCAGGCGGCCCGGCTCGCGGTTTGGATCGAGCTTGTCGATCAGAGCCAGGACGTCTTCTGGATCCGAGGTTGGGCCCAGCTTCACGCCGATTGGGTTGCGCACGCGCGAAAGGAAGTCAACGTGAGCGTGGTCCAGCTGACGGGTTCGTTCACCGATCCACAGGAAGTGGCCGGAGGTGTCGTATGGCAAGCCCGTGCGCGAGTCGGTACGGGTCAAGGCACGCTCGTAGTCCAGCAGCAATGCTTCGTGGGAAGCGAAGAACTCGGTGCGCTTGAGCGCCTCGAAGTCAGCTCCGCAGGCATCCATGAAGCGGATGGCCGAGTCGATTTCGCCGGCCAGCTGCTCGTAGGCGGAGTGTGCTGGATTGGCCATGAAGCCGCTGTTCCAGGAGTGCACGCTGCGCAGGTCTGCAAAGCCGCCTTGGGTGAAGGCGCGGATCAGGTTCAGCGTGGCAGATGAGGTGTTGTAGGCCTGCACCATGCGCTTTGGATCGTGGGCACGGGACTCCGGTGTGAAGTCGAAGCCGTTGACGATGTCGCCGCGGAATGCCGGCAAAGTTACACCATCCCGGGTTTCGTCATTCGAGGAGCGCGGCTTGGCGAACTGGCCAGCCATGCGGCCCATCTTGATTACCGGCATCGATGCGCCATAGGTCAGCACCACAGCCATCTGCAAGATGGTGCGAACACGCGAGGAAATCTTGTCGGCGGTCGCATCGGCAAAGGTCTCGGCGCAATCGCCGCCCTGCAGCAAGAAGGCCTTGCCTTGGGCTGCTGCGGCCAAGCGTTCGCGCAGTACATCGACTTCGCCGGCAAATACCAGTGGCGGACGCGAACCCAATTCGTTGATGGAGGACTGATAGTCCTTGTGCTCACGCCAAGTCGGCTGTTGGGCAATTGGCAGTTCACGCCACAAATCTAGTTGCGGATCGGTGGCGGGGCCGGCTACAGAGGAGCCTGGCAATGGGGTTCGGTTTTCTTCGCTCACCTTGCCCATTCTACGTGGCTTGAGCGCAAAGGACCGCGACGAATGTAACAACTCGCCGTAACACTGCGAATAGTGAGCTACTACTTCTTTGGTTTGCGCGGAGCGTAGATGTCTACGTAGCTCTGACCTGACAGGACATTGATCGCCTTGCGGATTTCGTCGGCGCAAGCGCGAAGCGTTTCAGGATTCGCGGACTTTCCGTTCAGGTGCTCGAAGGTCAGCGGCTTGCCGATCTTGATCCCGATCTTTCCGGGATGCGGCAGGCTTTGGCCGATTGGCTGGACCTTGTCGGTGCCAATCATTGCAATTGGTATCACCGGCGCCCCGGTCTCCAAGGCGAGCTTTGCGACACCGAGCTTGGCCCGGTACAACCGGCCATCCGGTGAACGGGTTCCCTCTGGATAGATGCCCAGCACCTGCCCCTGCGCCAGTGCGTTCTTGGCACTGGCCAGTGAAGCGGCCGATTTTTGCCCGCCCGAACGGTCCATGGGCAACTGGTTGATGTTGCGGAAGAACCACGCGGTGATCCGGCCTTTGATGCCCTTGCCGTTGAAGTACTCGTCCTTGGCCAGGAAGATCACGGTGCGATCCAACGCCGCTGGAAGGAACACCGAGTCGCACACCGACAAGTGGTTCGAAGCCAAGATCGCGGCACCGGTTTCAGGCACATTGCCAATGCCTTGGATCTTGACCCGGAAGAAAATTCGTATCAATGGCCGGACAGCGAAACGCTTGAGGAAGTCGTACAGCACGGCGGGAAAATTCCTTCTTCTAGTTGACCAGCTACGCGGGAAGAGAAACCACGACCTTACTGGTCGAAGCGCACTCCGCACCATTCAATTGTGCACTACGCTCGAAGGTGAAGGCAGAAATCCGGAGGGATCACGATGAAACTTGATGCAGGCAATTCTCCGCTGGACGAGCCCAAGCGCTCCCGTGCAGTACTTTTGATCCATGGTTTTACCGGTTCCCCTACTTCCATGCGGCCATGGGCGGCTTCCTTGGAGCAGGCCGGGTTCGACACTGATGTCCCCCTTTTGCCAGGGCACGGAACGCAATGGCAGGATATGGTCGGTCGAGGTTATCGCCAGTGGATCCATGCCACCGAAGATGCTTATGACAGGCTCGCGCGTACGCACGAGCAGGTATTCGTGGCTGGTCTTTCCATGGGCGGCGCCCTGGCCCTGCATCTGGCGACCCGTCGCAACGTCGCCGGTGTTTCGCTGGTCAATCCGGGCCTGGTCGTGGATTCCCCCATGGCGCCCTACACCCCTTGGCTCAAGCATGTAGTGCGCAGCGTTGCCCCTATTAGCAATGACATTGCCAAGCGTGGCGTCGATGAGGGGGCCTACCCGCGTACGCCGGTAGCAGCGGTGGCCGAACTGCGCGCATTCTTTGCCCAGACCCGCCGGCGCCTGGAGCTGGTGAACGCCCCGGTGCAGCTCTTCCGTTCCACCGTTGACAATGTGGTCTCAGAGCAGTCGGTGCGCGAACTGGTCGAGGGCTTGAACTCGGGCACCTTGGCCGAGCACCACATGCTGTTGCACTCCAAGCACGTAGCCACCTTGGATTACGATGCCGAGCAGATTTTCCACGAATCGGCTCGCTTTTTCGCGCAGCTGGCCGCCACGGAACAGAAGCATAAGGAGGAGCGCGCATGAATCCAGAAGATGCCCATCCTTCAAACCAGAATGACCCGCAATGGGATGCGCTAGTCGAAAATTTCCGCCAGCTCGACGCCTCAGCACCACGCGAACCCAGCGCCGACGAGCGCGCGGCGAAACTGGAGAAGCTCTTCAACACCGGGCCCGCTGCGGTTCGCGGGCCACGCGACTATGTTGCTGAGGAGACCCCCGAAGAATTCGTTCCAGAAGAACCCGCCGCGCTGGGTTCGGGTGATCCGATGCTGAATCTCGCCTGGGTCGGCGCCGCTGGCGGTCCGCTTGGTTTGCTGCTGTGCGTGTTGTTTTTCCGTTCAGCTCCGGTGTTCATCTATTTCGGTTTGGCAATCGTTGCCCTGCTCGGAATCGCGTACTTGCTTAAACGCCTTCCCACTGAACGCGATCCGGGAGATGATGGGGCTCAAGTCTAGAAAACGACTTTGAGCACAAAACACGGTAGGTTACTCTATAGTAATAAATATGTGATGCGGATTACCCGCCATTGCTAATGGGGTCACACAAAGATTCAGGAGTTGAAGACCAGATGCGCGAATACAGCTCGCCAATTCGCATTCATTCGCCACAGCAGTCGAATATTACAGATCTGCTATTACGCCACGCGAATTCAGCGGCCAACCCGGCATTGTTCTCAAAGCCGGGGACCGACGGAACGTGGAATGATGTCACGGCATCGCAGTTCGCTGCCGATGCCCGGGCCATTGCGAAGGGATTCATCGCCAATGGCATCGAGGCTGGCGACCGCATCGCGCTGATGGCCAAGACCCGCTACGAGTGGACGCTGGTTGACTTCGCCATCTGGTTCGCCGGTTGCGTCACCGTCCCCGTCTATGAAACTTCCTCCCCTAGCCAGGTTGCCTGGATCGTTTCCGATTCCGGTGCCAAGGCCGTAGTCGTTGAGGCCGCCGCCCAGGAAGCCGTGGTGCGCCGCGCCGCTCATCAGGAACAGCTCGACGGACTGGATCACGTCTGGCAGTTCGATGGCGGCCTGGAACAGCTCTCCGAAGATGGCCGGAACGTCGATGACCAGATGCTCGAAGCCCGCCGTTCGGGCGCAGCACTGGATGACGTCGCCACGATCATCTACACCTCGGGCACCACCGGCCGCCCCAAGGGCTGCGAGCTGACCCACGGCAACTTCGTGGAACTGGCGGAGAATGCTGTGGCTACCTTGCCTGGTGCCGTTTACCCGGGCGCATCGACCATCATGTTCCTGCCGCTGGCTCACGTTTTCGCCCGCTTCATCTCGGTAGTCAACATTGCCGCTGGTTGCCGCACCGGGCATACCCCAGATGTCAAGCATCTGCTCGAAGACCTGCAGTCCTTCAAGCCGAACTTCATCCTCGCTGTGCCGCGCGTCTTCGAGAAGGTCTACAACTCGGCCATGCTGAAGGCTGAAGATGGCGGCAAGGGCAAGATCTTCCACGCCGGCGTTGACGTCGCTGTGGCATACTCCCGCGCCAAGCAGGAGGGCAAGGTTCCGCTGGCGCTGAACCTGAAGCACAAGCTCTTCGATGCCCTGCTCTACCAGAAACTGCGCACCGCAATGGGTGGCAACATCCGCCACGCTGTCTCCGGTGGCGGTCCGCTGGGCGAGCGTCTTGGCCACTTCTTCAACGGCATCGGGGTGACCATTCTGGAAGGCTACGGCCTGACTGAAACCACCGCGCCGATTACGGTGAACACCCTGGACCGCATCAAGATCGGCACCGTGGGCAAGCCGCTGCCGGGCAACGCTGTGCGCATCGGCGCTGACGGCGAGATCCTCACCAAGGGCATCTGCGTGATGCGAGGCTACCGCAACCGCCCAGAGCTGCAGGATGAAACCTTCACCGATGGTTGGTTCCACACCGGGGATATCGGCGAACTCGACGCTGATGGCTTCCTGAAGATCACCGGGCGCAAGAAGGAAATCATCGTGACCGCTAGCGGCAAGAACGTGGTTCCTGCACTGCTTGAGGATCAGATCCGCGCCGACGCGCTGGTTTCCCAGTGCGTGGTCATCGGCGAGGGCCGCTCGTTCATTGCGGCCCTGGTGACCCTGGACCCAGAAGCCTTGCCGGGTTGGCTGGCCCGTCACCAGATGGACCAGAAACTGTCGCTGGACGAGCTATCGACCCATCCAAAGGTGCTCGAAACCGTGCAGGCGGTGATCGACAAGGCCAATACCTCGGTATCCAAGGCCGAGGCAATCAAGTCCTTCCGCGTTGTGCCTGCTGACTTCACCGAGGAAACCGGTCATTTGACTCCCTCGATGAAGATCAAGCGTGCAGTAGTGCTCAAGGACTACGAGGCCGTGATCGAAGAGATCTACTCGGCGCCCAAGCCGACTGCGTAGTCCAGCACAGCATTAGCCAGTTCCCACGATTCGCGAGCTGAAGCGGCCCAAGGCAACTTGAGGCCGCTTTGCTGTGTACGGGCATAGTAGCTGCGCGGCAGTACCACCCGGCTGAATGCCGGGGTGGTATGGTTCTGGTGCTCGTGGCCAAGCACGGCGTAGATCAGATTCTCGGCCAGGTCCTTGCGGCCGTTGGCCAGCAACCATTCGACCAATTCCATGAGCTGGTCTTCCGATTCGGCGCTGGTATCCCCCACAACCACCAACACGTTCATGCCGGTGAATTTGCCTTCCATCACCGATTGCACGCGCTGCGGTCCGGCCGTGGCCACCCTGGCCTTGCAATCCAGTTCGCCGAATTGTTCGGCCAGGTGCTCTGCGATTTCGCAGAATGGAAGATGCGTGTCGAGGGTAAAGACCAGTACCGAGATCGGCTGGGCCTTGGATCCCAGCTCGGCAACCTGCTGCCTCAGCTGGGCGGGCACAGCCCCGGGCTTCATCTTGTTTGCGCGCATCACAGCTCCTTTTGCTTTGTGGTTCGCACGATTATTTGCGGCAGAGCGCAGGGGCCCGCAACCTTGGTCACGAGCCCCTGTGCTCTGGGTACAGCGGTTGCTACTTCGGTTCGATCACCAGCAGCAGATCGCCGCCCTGCACCTGGCTGGTGCCATTCAGGGTTACCTGGCTGACCACGCCGCCCGCGTTGGCAGTGATGCCAGCTTCCATCTTCATTGCTTCGATGGTGGCCACGGACTGGCCGGCCTCGACCAGGTCGCCGACCTTGACGTTCACGGTCACCGCTCCCGCGAATGGTGCAGCGACGTGGCCGTTGTTGTTCGGATCGGCCTTCGGCGCGGACTTCACGGTGGATTCTACCGATTCGTCGCGGACCTTGAGTTGACGGGACTGGCCGTTGAGGTTGACCATTACGGTCCGCAGGCCCTTCTCGTCGGCTTCCGATACCGATACCAGCCTGACCAGCAGGCGAACACCGGTGCCCAGCGAAATGACGTGCTCGAAGCCTGGAATCAGGCCGTAGAGGTAGTCGCGGGTGTGCAGGACGGACAAATCTCCGTAGTTCTCCACCGACTTCTCGAAGTCACGGGTTGGGCCAGCGAAGAGCAAGCGGTTCAGGGTGCCGCGGATCGTGTCCGAATCCGCCTGCAGCGCTGCCAAGTCCTCTGCCGAGAGGTCCTCGACACGTGCCTTGACATTGCGACCCTGCAACGCCTTGGTGCGGAATGGTTCTGGCCAGCCGCCTGGAGGGTTGCCCAGCTCGCCCGAGAGGAACTGGATGACCGAGTCGGGGATGTCGTAGTTCTGCGGGTTCGATTCGAAGTCCGCAGCTGGAACTCCGGAGCCCACCAGCTGCAGCGCCAGGTCGCCGACGACCTTGGACGATGGAGTCACCTTGACCACATTGCCGAGCATGTTGTTGACCGAGGCGTACATCGACTCGATGGCTTCGAAACGCTCGCCCAGGCCCAGTGCAATGGCCTGCTGGCGCAGGTTCGAAAGCTGGCCGCCTGGAATCTCGTGCTGGTAGACACGGCCGGTTGGCGCTGGCAGTCCGGATTCGAATGGCTTGTACATGGCGCGCACTGCTTCCCAGTACGGTTCCAGCGATGCCACGGCATCCAGTGACAGACCGGGATCACGTTCGGTGAATTCCAGCGCCGCGACCAGTGCAGAGGCCGAAGGCTGCGAAGTGGTGCCCGCCATGGCCGCGCTGGCAACGTCTACGGCGTCCACACCGGCGTCGATGGCAGCCATCAACGTGGCCAGCTGACCGCCGGAGGTGTCGTGGGTGTGCAGGTGCACCGGCAGATCGAAGCGTTCGCGCAGGGCCGTGACGAGCTTGGTTGCTGCAGCTGGGCGCAGCAGGCCGGCCATGTCCTTGATCGCGATGATGTGCGCGCCGGCGTCGACGATCTGCTGTGCCAGCTCCAGGTAGTAGTCCAGGGTGTACAGCTTCTCGTTGGCATCCAGCAGGTTGCCGGTGTAGCACAGGGCCACTTCGGCTACCGCGGTGCCGGTTTCGCGTACCGCCTTGATGGCCGGGGCCATCTGCGAAACATCGTTGAGCGCATCGAAGATGCGGAAGATGTCGATGCCGGCGGCCGCAGCTTCCTTCACGAAAGCATCGGTGACCTCGGTTGGGTACGGGGTGTAGCCCACGGTGTTGCGCCCGCGCAGCAGCATCTGCAACGGGATGTTCGGCAGCTCGGCGCGCAGCAGCTCCAGGCGCTTCCATGGATCTTCGCCCAGGAATCGCAGGGAAACGTCGTAGGTGGCGCCGCCCCAGACTTCCATGGAGAACAGCTGCGGGACGTTGTGCGCGTAGGCCGGTGCTGCCGCGAGCAGGTCTCGGGTACGTACGCGGGTGGCCAGCAGCGACTGGTGCGCGTCGCGGAAGGTGGTGTCGGTGATGCCCACAGCCTTGGACTCGCGCAGTGCCTTCGCGAATCCTTCCGGACCGAGATCCAGCAGCTTCTGGCGCCAGCCATCGGCCGGCACTGCGGACTTGGATGGGCCATCGAATGGCGAACGCTCTGGCTCGTCGGACTTGTCGCCCGGGAATGCAGGAAGCTTCTTGCGCGGGTCGATTCCCTCGACACGGCTGCCATTTGGCTGGTTCACCGTTACATGGGCCAGGAAGTTCAATGCCTTGGTACCGCGGTCCTGGGACTCATTGCCGGTGAGCAGATCCGGGCGCGAGTCGATGAAGTCGGTAGCGACATCACCGGCCAGGAACTGCGGGTCGCTGAGCACATTCTGGATGAACGGGATGTTGGTGGCCACACCACGCACGCGGAACTCGGCCAGCGCACGGCGGGCGCGAGCCACCGCCGTCTGGTAGTCGCGGCCACGGCAGGTGAGCTTGACCAGCATCGAGTCGAAGTGCGGGGACACCTCGGCGCCGGTGTAGATCGTGCCGCCATCCAGGCGGACGCCCGAACCGCCGGCCGAACGGTACACCGTAATGGTTCCAACATCCGGGCGGAAGCCATTGGCTGGATCTTCGGTGGTGATGCGGGACTGCAAGGCCCAGCCACGCACCTGGATGGTGTCCTGGCTGATGCCCAGGTCCTTCAGCGACTCGCCAGAGGCGATGCGCATCTGCGCCTGCACCAGGTCGATGTCGGTAACCTCTTCGGTCACCGTGTGCTCAACCTGGATGCGCGGGTTCATTTCAATGAATACGTGCTGCCCAGCGCGGTCGCCGACGGTATCCACGAGGAATTCGACGGTACCCGCGTTCTGGTAGCCCAGGGTTTGCGCGAACTTCACGGCGTCCCGGAACAGCGCCTGGCGAATCGACTCGTCCAGGTTTGGCGCTGGAGCGATTTCGACAACCTTCTGGTGACGGCGCTGCAGCGAGCAGTCACGCTCATGCAGGTGGACAATGTTGCCCTGCTCGTCGGCGAGGATCTGCACCTCGATGTGGCGCGGACGCAGCACTGCCTGTTCCAGGAAGACGGTTGGGTCTCCGAATGCGGTGCCTGCTTCGCGCATTGCTGCGCCCATCAGCTCTGGCAGGTCTTCGCGCTTGTCGACGCGCCGCATGCCGCGGCCGCCGCCGCCGGCGACAGCCTTGACGAAGATCGGGAAGCCAATGCGATCGGCCTCGGCGATCAGGTAATCAACGTCATCGCTTGGCTCGGAGGATTCCAGTACCGGAATGCCTGCCTCGCGGGCGGCCTTCAGCGCCGCTACCTTATTGCCGGCCAGTTCAAGCACGTCCGCCTTTGGACCGATGAACTTGATGCCTGCTGCTTCGGCAGCGCGTGCGAGGTCAGGGTTTTCGGAGAGGAAACCGTAGCCCGGGTAGATTGCGTCCGCGCCGGCTTCTTTGGCAACGCGGATAATCTCGTCGATATCCAGGTAGGCGCGGACCGGGTGGCCCTCTTCGCCGATCTGGTAGGCCTCTGCGGCCTTCTGGCGGTGGATCGAATTGCGATCTTCATGTGGGTAGACAGCAACGGTCTTTGCGCCCAGCTCGTAGCCGGCACGGAAGGCACGAATTGCAATCTCACCGCGGTTGGCGACCAAGATCTTTTCAAACATAGTGTCCCTACATCGAATCATTACACGCTGGTTCAACGGCACATTCAGGACTGTTTCCCTCAGGTGCAGGCCCGCCACCCCAGCGTGTCGGGTCTCGAAAAGCAGCAAGCATTTGCCACTTCTGTGAAACACCCTACACGGGGATTCTCCAGAACGTCCAAACATTTCGTCTTGTGGTCAGACCACATGAAATAATTGGATCTTTGAAGTTTTAATCACTAACTTGTGCCTAATGGCAAAAACTGACGTTGCAAAGTCGGAGAAACGCGGGTCGGCACACTATGATGATGAGAGACTAAAAATTCGGTGGGACGTTTAAACTAACGAACAGTGAAAGGCGTGGTCTGGTCCGTGCACGTAGTGAGCATCAGCAGCCTCAAGGGTGGCGTAGGAAAAACCTCCGTGACACTCGGATTGGCTTCAGCAGCACTTGCCGCCGGCATTCCGACTCTCGTCATTGACCTGGATCCCCATGCGGATGCCAGCACTGGCCTTGGAGTCCGAGCTAATGGGAAGCAGCCAATTGGGCAGATGCTCAAGAACGCTCGCCGCGCCCGCCTGCAAGATCAGGTTGTCGCCAGCGCTTGGCAGTCAAAGGCAGCAGAGAAGAAATCCCGTACCCGCATTCCAGTGCTCGATGTTGCCGTAGGCGACGCTTTCACCGGCATCTACGATCGGCCAGATCTGCGGACCCGCGACCTGCGCCGCCTCTCACAGCTTTTGAGCCGCACCAGCGGTTACCAGTTGGTTCTCATCGATTGCCCGCCATCGCTGAACGGCTTGACCCGCATGGCATGGAGCGCTTCGGATCAGCTCGTGCTGGTCGCAGAACCCAGCTTGTTCTCTGTCGCCGGCACTGAGCGCACCCAGCGCGCATTGGAACTCTTCCGCCGTGAATTCGCTCCGTCTCTGGGACCGGTACGCGTTGTCGCCAACCGCGTCCGCAAGGACTCGGCAGAGCACACCTTCCGCTTGGGCGAAATGCGCCAGATGTTCGGGGAGTCCATGGTCAAGCCCGAGATTCCCGAGCACCCTGAATGGCAGCAGATCCAAGGTGCCGCGTACTCGGTACACCAGTGGCCTTCGAAAGCTACTGCACCGATGCTGGCACAGTTCGACGCGTTGCTCAAGGAAGTCATGTCTGCAGCAGGCCCGAACAACACCTAGGCCCCGGATACGAATAGCGACATAAGCAATTGACCGGATCTTCCTTGAAGGAAGATCCGGTCAATTATTTAAGTACTAAATTCTCCGCCAGCCCTAGCCGACGTTGCGCGCTGCCTTGGCAGCGCGGCGGGCAGCCAATTCGTCTTCTGGCAGGGTCTGCTGCACCGAGCTCTCAGAAGGCAGCTGGGCAAGGGAACCTTCCACCTCGCGCCAGACACGGCCCACGGCGATGCCAAACACGCCCTGGCCCTTCTGGACGAGGTCGATGACCTCATCGGCGCTGGTGCATTCGTAGACTGAAGCTCCATCGCTCATCAAGGTGATCTGGGCAAGGTCCTCGACACCGCGCTCACGCAGGTGCAAAACTGCCGAACGGATCTGCTGAAGTGACACTCCGGTGTCCAGCAGCCGCTTGACGACCTTGAGCACGAGGATATCCCGGAAAGAGTAGAGTCGGTGGCTGCCAGAGCCCTTGGCTCCGCGCACTGCAGGTTCTACCAGGCCGGTACGTGCCCAGTAGTCGAGCTGGCGATAGGTAATGCCTGCCGCCTTGCACACAATTGGACCGCGGTAGCCTGCATGTTCATCCAGCTCAGGCAGGTCATCGGTGAAGAGCAATCCCTGGGTGCTGGATTGCTTGTTGCCACCGTCGACCCCATATTGAGGCCCAGTCTGGCGAGACTCCATCCAATTGCTCCTTGCGTGTCAGCACGTTCCTAAACGAGTATCCAGGGACCGAATTAGAACCGCGCAGATGCGAGTGATGACCATCAAAATACAGCTCTTTTTAAATGTCCCTATGCAAAGACGGTACGGCGATAACCACTAATGGTCAAAGACCTTCAAGCTTAACTTTAAGGCGTGTCGCGTGGGCTTGCGGAATTACCCAATTCAAGGCCGATATTTCACTGAAACCAAACGCGCGATTTCTACGAAGAGAAATCTTCTGGATCAATGTTGTCCAAAAATTCACGGAATTCCCGCAACTGCTCTTCGGGTGCTTCTTCGCCGGCAGTCTCGTTCTCGATTGCCACGCCAGCTTCTTCCAGGACGTGCTCGGCACACATGATCGGGCACTGCGCGCGCACGGCGAGGGCGACGGCATCCGAGGAACGAGAATCTACGCGTTTGCCGTTGGAAAGGACTAGCTCGGCAACGAACACCGCATTGTGCACCGAAATTATCTCGATCCGTTCAAGCTTCACGCCCATGCTTTCAATGACGCTGATCAGTAGATCATGGGTCATCGGCCGAGGTGGAGTGAGCCCTTGTTCAGACATTGCAATGGCCGAGGCTTCGGGCGCACCTATCCAGAGCGGAAGGTAGAGATTTCTCTCTGGATATTTGAGCAGCAACAGCGGCTGATTCGCCGGCAGTTGAATACGGATTCCGGCAAACTCCAGTTCCAGCATGCTAGCCCCTTAGAGTTGTGGTTGCCTGTTGGAATTCAGCCTAGCGATCTAGTTGGGAAATAGCACGTTGCACTAGGGCCTCGTGAATTTCCAGGCACTGGCGCGAGATTTCCTGGGCCTCTTCCGCGGCGCGGGCACGGGCGGACACTTCAGGCTTCTTCAGTTCGTTGCCGACAATCGATTCAATCAGCGAGAACTCGCGATCGGCTGCGGTACGGAACTGTCGCAGGTGGCGAGGTTCAACGCCATGGCCCGCCAGCTGAACCGCCGATTTGGTGACCTTGATGCTGTTGGCATCGAACAGGCCAGCAAGCGGTTCAACCAAGCCGAATTTGATCAATTCGCCAATGAGCTCCTCGCTGGCACCGGTCAGCCCCTGCAGTTCAGCCAAGGACACCGAACGGGTCTTCCGCTCCACAGCCTCAGTCATGTCATCATTGACCGCCTGCGGTGCCACCGGGGCTCCCCCAGGCAATGCTGCTGGCGCTTCACCGCGATCCACCGAGTCAAGGTGGTCCTTGATGACCTTCAACGGCAGGTACTGGTCGCGCTGAACCGAAAGGATGAAACGCAAGCGGCTCACGTCCGATGCGGAGTACTTTCGATATCCAGCGGAGGTACGTTGCGGGATGATCAGTCCCTTGTCTTCCAGGAAGCGGATCTTGGACGCAGTGACGCGTGGGAACTCATCCTTGAGTTCCGAGAGCACTTCGCCGATGTTCAACGCGGCCTGCCGGACGGTCTCGTGGCGTTGAGCCTCGAGACGTGGGCTGCGGGCTGCGTCAAAGATCGGCAAAGGGTCTACACCTCGGATGTATGGATATGTCGGCGTGCCAGACGCCGGCGGACAAAACCTAGAACTCTACTAGCTTAAAGGTTCGGAACGCTTTGGTAGAAATTCAGGCGGAATTTGCCGATCTGAACCTGCACACCAGTGCTCAATGGGATTTCGTCGATACGGTCTCCATTGATGTACGTACCATTCAGCGATCCGATGTCGCTGAGCGTGAAACGCTCGCCCGCTCGGGAGAATTTGGCGTGACGACGCGAAACGGTCACGTCATCCAGGAAGATATCTGCGTTCGGATGGCGACCTGCGATGCTCTCATCGGTGTCCAGCAAGAAGCGTGCGCCCTTGTTTGGTCCGGAATGGGCAATCAGCAGCGCAGAACCAGTTGGTAGGGCGTTAACTGCGTTTTTCTCATCTTCACTCAGGGTGTAGATGACCGAAGGTTCAGCACCCTTGTGCACCGCAGGAAGAGCGATATTGGTCGTCTCAGAGGCAGACTCGTTGTGCGGGTCAACCGGCCGATGTTCCGACATTATGGGGTCCTCCAGAAAATTCTGTTAACAGTTCGTGCATGACGACCTTGTGTTCTACGTTGGCACAGTCAGTAATACCAAACTATTTACAGATTAGCCTACTCACTGCCCAACTGATAACAGAAAAGTACATATTTTCCGATGCAAGGTATTGCCAGTGTGGCAAGATGCCAATAGAGACGATGATGCACTGGCATCGCCAACACTTCGATCCTTTCCCACAGAAGAATGCGATGCAAGGCTAAATCAGAAACTTTCAGGTGAATCATGACGAAGATACTTCTCAAGCGTGTATACACTGCGCCCAGCGCCGAGGACGGCTACAGGATCCTGGTTGACAGGCTCTGGCCGCGCGGGCAGAGCAAGGCTGAGCTCCTGCTGGACCACTGGGCCAAGGGCATCGCACCGAGCACCGAGCTTCGCAAAAGCTGGGATCACGATACCGCCCGCTTTGATGAATTTGCGCAGCACTATCGCGCCGAGTTAAATCAGAACCCTGCTGTCGATGACTTCCTGGAATTGCTGGATCGTCATCGCGTGGTCACCTTTGTCTACGGAGCAAAAAATGAGCAGGTTAATCATGCTGTGGTGTTGCGTGACTATCTGCTGGATCAGCTCTCGGGCCCGTAGGCGGCACGAAGCACACGCCGTCGGCGCACACCATATCCGATTCAACAATCTGCTGAAGGTCAAAGCTGAATTTCTGGCTCACCGTGGCACCTTTCATCGAAATTCTTTCCCTTGAGGGTTCAACCGCGTCATGCCAGAAGATATTCCGCATCTCGAAGCGACGCCTTGCCGCTGGAAATCGAATGGCACCGCGAGATACTCGCGGTGCCATCGGTGTCTTGTGGACTGAGCGCGCCGCCTAGCGCTGCTCTAGCAGGATCGGTTCGAAGAACCTGGCCAGCTCGTTGGCGGCATCCAATGGCAGGATGCTGGCGACATACATATCTGGACGCACGATCACGATCGCGCCATCGCGGGAGATCTGGCGCTCCTCGAAGATGTCCGAACCTTCCAAAGTGGTGTAGACCTTCTCGTAATCCATCAGGCCGAATTCACCGGTGTCCGGACGGAACACCTTCGGCGCGTCATTTACGTTCATCGTGGTGTAGTCCTGCTGGTAGATCACCTTGATGTCGAACAGCGCATCGGCGTCGGCACCCTTCGGGGTGAAGCGGACCAGTGGAGACTGCGCATCCTCCAGCAGCCAGCTCGACAAGTCGGCAACCTTCTGGGACTGCCCCACCGGATGCTGATCAGCGAAGACGTAGATGCGGTAGCGGCCGTCGGCACGGTGGTGATGGCCCAGGTGCTTTGGATTGGCATCGGCCAGGCGCATGACCTCCGAAGAGCGGAAGCGCTTGCCCACGGGGAATCCGGCAGCCAGTTCCTGGTGATCCTTGCCGGCGATCAGCGCAGATGCAGCGTACTCGGTCATGAAGCCCGCAGGGAATTCGGCAGTGCGTACGTAGAACTCGGCAACGCCTTCTTGGCCTTCAAGCTCCTTTGCAGTAGCTGCCATGATGGAAGACCACTTCTTGTCGAAGTCGATCAGGTCCTTGGCAATCACCTTGCGCTCGTCCGAGTAGGTGCGCAGCAGGCTTTCCGGAGCTTGGCCCGAGAGCACGTAGCCGATCTTCCAGGCCAGGTTGAACCCGTCCTGCATGGATACGTTCATGCCCTGGCCGGCCTTGGCCGAGTGGGTGTGGCAGGCGTCGCCGGTAATGAACACGCGTGGCTCGCGGGTACCTATTTCTTCCACCGGCACATCATCGAAGCGGTCTGCCAGGCGGTGGCCTACTTCGTAGACGCTGTGCCACGCGACGTCCTTGACCTCGAGGGTGTAGGGATTCAGGATCGCCTTGGCGCGCTCGATGATTTCTTCCAGTGGGGTCTCGCGGACCTTGCCGTTATCCCCTTCCGGGACTTCGCCCAGGTCGACGTAGAGGCGGAAGAGCTGCCCGCCTTCGCGTGGGATCAGCAGGATCGAGCCGGCCTTCGAGTGGATGGCGCACTTGGTGCGCACATCCGGGAAGTTGGTCAGGCCCAGGGTGTCCATGACGCCCCAAGCGTGGTTGGCCTTGTCCCCGGAGAGCTTCGCGCCGATCGAGCGGCGGACGTTGCTTCTAGCACCATCGGAACCGACCACGTACTTGGCGCGCACTACACGCTCAATGCCGCCATTGCTCTTGCCGCAGCCGCTCAGGGTGACCTTTACCGGGTATTCTTCGCCGTTTTCAACGACCAGTTCCTTGAAGTCCCACCCGTAGTCCGGCACGGTGCGAGCTGGGGAGTTCGCCGCGAATTCAGCAAAGTAGTCAATGACGCGCGCCTGGTTGACCACGAGGTGCGGGAATTCGCTGACGCCGGTTGGATCATCGGGGGTGCGGTCGTTGCGGATGATCTGCTCTGGGTTCTGCGGATCAGGATTCCAGAAGGTGGTTTCCTTGATGATGTAGGCCTCGGCGGTGATGCGCTCGGCAAAACCGAAAGCTTGGAAGGTCTCCACCGTGCGTGACTGGATCCCGTCGGCCTGGCCGATTTCAAGGCGGCCGGGGCGCCGGTCGATGATGCGGGTGTGCACATCAGGGAACTGGGAAAGCTGGGCAGCGGTGATGATCCCGGCGGGACCGGCACCGACGATCAGCACATCCATTTCATCCGGCATCTCGATGGGACGGTTCATGCCTGCGCCAGCCGCTGGCTGCACCCGTGGATCTGCTGAAATGTATCCGTTGTGGTGAAACTGCACCGTTTCATCCCCCCAATTCCCTGTGATGACCTCAGTCAATAAATTGTATGTTCGATATTAGAACGCCACGCTCTTTTATCGCACACTAATCATATACAATCTGTGAGCTCACACACAAGTTCACGTAAGCTGCACCCCACGGCCCCAGGGACCGCAGATGCGGGCAAAGCCCCGGTGCAACAATGTCGCGCCGGGGCCCATCACTGATGCCAGCTACTACCGATGCTCCCACTCGGGTCCGGCATACTCCAGCATCTGCTCTTCATTAAGTTGCGAACGCCCGTAAGCTCCCTGCACCGCGTTGAACTTCCCGCCAATCTCCAAGTCGCGCGATGCCGAGATATCCCCGACCAGCCACGGCTTCCACTTGGTGGCCGACAGGTAGGGGCGGATGACGCTGGCCGTGGCAGCGGAGTCCGCAGCAAATGGCAGGATCGCCGGCGGTTCCCGATCCGCTCCCTCACGAATGAACGCAGTGGCCAAATTCGAAAACGCCTTGGCATGCCCTGCACCGTGCGGCAGCAGCGTAGCCACGAATTGGCCTGCCGACCCCTCAGCCGGCGAGCGCGGAACGATTCCCGCGAGTGTCACGTCCAGGGGGTTTGAAACATCGAGCAGCACCTTACCTGCCAGCTTGGAGCCCAGCTCGGCCAGGACCTCGCGTTGCGGCTGATCCCAGAGCGTGGTCAAGACAACGACTTCTTGGCCTTCCACAGCCGAGGCGAGGTCGGCGGCCACCTGCACCTGCGCGTCCACCGCGGCCTTTCGAATCTTTTGCGCGGCCGCTTCGGCCTTGGCCGCGTGGTGGTGGTAGATCACGACGTCTACCCCATGCGAGGCGAAGAGTTCCGCGATGGCGGTTCCGTGTCGGCCCGGTCCGATCAGTGCTATTGAAGCCATGTTCATGCCTTTCGTTAGCGGCAGCTAGGCCGCGTCGCCGCTGTTGGCGAGGTAGGGGTTGTCGCTCATTTCCAAGACGAGCTTTCCGCGCGAATGCTTGGCATCCATTTGGCGATGAGCCTGCACGACATCCTTGAAATCGAGGGTGTTCACCTGCAGCCGCAGGCCGCCATCCCGATAGGAGCGCACAAGCTCTGCGAACCGTTGCGCGCTGGCTTTCACGCTCACCAGTGGCAGGCCATGCGATTGCCAGGTCTCAGGAACCAGCGTGATGCACTGCGCTCCACCACTTGCAAGTTCACGGGCCAGGTCACCGGCTTCCATGCTTCCGGCTAAATCGATGGACGCGGCAATTGCCCGGCCTTCCGCGGCCTGGGCCACGCGCTCGGTGAGGCCCGGTCCGTAGACGACAGGAAGAACCCCTAGCTGACGCAGGTATTCTTGATTGCCTGCTCCGGCGGTACCAATGACGACCAGGCCTTGATGCATTGCGAGCTGCACCAGCATGCTTCCTACGCCACCCGCCGCTCCGTGCACCAGGATCACATTTCCAGGTTCCAGTTCCAGTGCGGCAAGAGCTGTCAGCGACGTCTGCCCGGCACCACTTAGCCCGCCAGCCACGGCCCACGGCAGCTGCCTGGGTTTAGCCGCCAGCTTGTCCCCCGGGGTGACGACCAGATCCGCATCGGCCCCCATGGCGCCCCAGCCCACCACCTCATCGCCAGGAGCCCATTTCGGGTCATTTGATTCATGGACAACACCGGCGAATTCGGTACCGAAGAGCATGGGCACCTGGCCACCGAAGTTGCCAGCCCGGCGACGGGCATCCACCGGATTTTGGCCCGCGGCACGCACCGCCACGCGAACCGCGCCCGCAGCCAGTGGCTGCAGTGGATGGTTTTCGATATTGATGACTTCCGGGGCTCCGAACTGCCTGGCCACAGCGACGCGAAAATTCTGCTTCATGGCTTTCCTTCCTTCGTTACTTCTCAAGTGCTTCCCGTTGATATATCTGTAATAACAGATAAATTTCCAAGGATATTCCCGCTGGCCCAAATCCGTTGGGCCAGCGGGATGCAACGCGGCTAGCCGGAGAAAGGCTGCGAGCTGACGCCTTCATGCCGGGCGAGTCGGCGCGCAAAGTCCAGCAGTACCGGAACTTCAGCATCCCCGATCAGCTGATCGAATTCCTCGGCCAGGGATTCGATATGCGCGGCTCGGGCTCTGCCTATGAGATCAAGACCCGCATCGGTCAGCGAGACCACGACCATGCGCGCATCCTGGGAATCACGGTCGCGACGCACCAGATTCAGTTGCTCAAGCCTGCTGATGAGGTGCGACCCCGAGCCGGAGCTGTAGAGCAGCTGATTGGACAGCTGGGTGGCTGGCAAGCGGTTCGCTTTCGCCTCCCAGAGGTATAGCAGTGCTTCAAATTGCGCACTGTTCAACCCGAAGTCCCGCTTGAGCTCAACCGATAGGCGCAGCATCATCGAGCGCTGCCCATAGAGCAGGCCACGCCAGATCTCCTGCCGATCATTCAATTCGGTGCCCATGAATGCCTCCCGGGAATAGGATCAAAGTATCTGTAGTTACAGTAATTGATTCTAGTACACGGATGAAAGGCATGGAAGCAAAATGACCAGCATCGCCAGCAAACTGGGCACCCAGCAGCCAGCATTGAACGCGCACCGCGTGGTGATCCTCGGAGGAACCGGTCGGGTCGGCGAGGGAATCGTCCGTTCCTGGCTGGCATCCGGCGCCGAAGTCATCATTCCTACCCGCACTGAAAGCCGCGGCAAGGAACTGCTGGCCCACCTCGAAGACATCGACACCGCAAATCTGGAACTGGTCGTGGGCGAATACACCACTTTCACCGCCGCGACCGGCATGGCCCAGCGCATCACCGACGAATTCGGCGAAGTTACCGATGTGATCGCTGCTATCGGCGGCTGGTGGCAGGGAAAGCCGCTGTGGGAAGTCACCGAATCGGAATGGCAGCGCTTCAACCTCGATCTGTCCACCGCCCACGTCGCAAATGTGCGTGCTTGGCTCCCCCGGCTGGTGTCAGCAGGCACCTACCATCTCGTCCTTGGCGGGAGCGCTACGACCCCGGTTCCCGGCGCATCGATCATCAACATGGAGCAAGCAGGACTTTTGATGATGCATCAGGTGCTCAGCGCCGAAGCCGGAACCCAGCGCCGCGTCTTCGCCCACGAGCTCGGACCAGTGGCAACCCGCGAACGCCCATGGGTAGATCCGCAGTGGATCACCAATGAAGAACTCGGCTCGATCACCGCGGCCCTGGCCGCCCGCCCCGAGCACCCCTCGGCCCACTACAAGCTTCGCACCTCGCAGGCCGCGGCGCAGCTGATGAAGGAACTAGCAGCATGAATACCAACCACCTGGCACGATCGCACGATCTGGTGCTGCCCGCCGGCTGGCCCGGACTTCCGGGCACGCTGGCCGGGCGCGCGATCACCGAGCAGCTTGCAGGCTATGCCATGGAACGTTCCAGCTACATGTCTGTTGGCGCACCGGCCCTGATTATCAAGGCCCGAACCGAATCGGATGTACAGGAAGCAGTACTTTATGCGGCGCTGCTCCGGGAGCAATCGGGAACCCGCGTTGAATTCAGCATCCGATCCGGAGGCCACGGCATCGCCGGCACCTCGACGAATACCGGTGGCATCATCTTGGATCTTTCCGCCCTGCGGCACTTTGAAATGCTCGATCCGCAACTTGGCCTGGTCCGAGTGGGTGCCGGAGCCACTTGGGGACAAATTGCCGGACAGCTAGCAGCCGAAGACCTGGTCATCAGCAGCGGGAACTTTGGCGATACCGGCGTCGGCGGCCTGGCGACGGCCGGCGGCATCGGCTACTTCGCCCGTTCCCAGGGACTGACGCTGGATTCCATGGTGCGGGCCAGATTGGTCACCGCCGACGGAACGATCCGCTGGGTCGACAGGGATCATGAGCCTGAATTATTCTGGGCCGTGCGCGGAGGCGCGACCCATGCCGGAGTGGTCACCGCCTTTGAGTTTGCGGCCACCGATCTGCGCACTACCGCAGGCGACGCCAGCATCATCCACCAGCAACTGACCTACCTGACCGATTCGCTGCCTCAATTTACCGGTGATTGGGGCCAGTGGGTGCGCCAGTCACCCGATGAGCTGGAAAGCTTCCTGATGGTGCAGGCATTGGGCGATGGACAGCACGCAGTCCAGGCGCGCAATGTTTGGGCTGGCGATGGCCAGGACTCGGCAGCGCCGGTATTGCGCGAGGCCCTGGGCCTTGCCCAGCTTCACGACTCCCGCACCGAGCTTGTGCCCTATCCGCGGATCGTGCCAGCCCCGAATTCACCGCATGCCGGTCAGCAGCGCATCAAAATGCGTGATGTCCTGGTTGATCATGCGGATGATCAGTTGGGCGATGCCATGGCGCAGTCATTGGGCCACCGGGCCACCCTGGTCGGCGAGTTGCGTGCCTTGGGCGGTGCCGTGGCACGGGTTCCAGCGCACGCCACCGCCTGGGGGTCGCGCCATCAAGAAGTGCTGGCAGCTACCTGGATCCACCCATTGGGCATCGCCGAACAGGATCAGTCGTTCGCTGCCCTGCAGGTTCTGGGCACCGGAGCGTACGGCGCATACTCTTCGGATGTTCGCCGTTCGGCTGCCGAGCTCGCCTGGCCTGGGCAGACCGGAACCCGGCTGAAGGCCCTGTCCGAGAGCGCTGACCCGCAGCATCTGTTTGATGGCGGGCTGAATCTGCGAAGCTAGATCCCCGAGCGCTACCTGATCAGCTCGACGCGTCCTGCTTTGACCCCGAGCCGGTGCACCACCGAATGCTCGCGCATTTTCTGTTGCCAGCGCCGGTCGTGGCTCACCGTGACCACGGTTCCCGGATAGTCCACCAACGCGGCCTCCAGCTGTTCCACCAGGGCCGGCGAGAGATGGTTCGTCGGCTCGTCCAGGAACAGCATCTGCGCCTTGGTGCTGACCGCAATAGCCAGTTCGAGGCGGCGGCGCTGGCCCACCGAAAGCGCCATGGGATGCCGCAAGAAATCCTGCGGCGCAAACAGGCCCAGTTTGGCCAGGGACGCACCGGCGTCCTGGACATACTGTCCGGTGGCCAAGGCGAAGGCTTCGATCAGGCTGTCGCCAGGAAGAATACCGACTTCCTGGCGTAGCCAACCGCAGTGCAAGTTGGCAGCGCGCTCTATCCGCCCCTCGGTGCATTCCAGTTCGCCGGCAAGCATCTTGAGCAATGAGGATTTGCCAGCACCATTGGGGCCGGTGACCAGCCAACGCTCGCCGAGCTTGATGTCGAAGCTTGCGGTGGACAGTTTCGGCTCGGAGCTGCGCTGGGCGTTCATCACCTGCAGCAGTGTTCCGCCGCCGGCTTGGCCTGGGGTGCTGCCGGGCATGGCGAAGGCCAGCTCGGCTGCCGGCTGGGGTGCCCGGTGGGTTTCGAGTTCATCGATCCGGGATTTGGCTTGGCGGATCTTCGACGTCGATCCATGGCTGGAATCGCGGGCCCGGAAATTGCCATGCCCGAAACTGGATTTTTCTTGCTTGCGCGGAATGGCAGCGACGCGGGAGGCATATCTGTCGACCAAGTTCTGTGAACGCTCAAGCTCCTGGACCCAGTTATCGTAGGCGACGCGGATCGCGGTTCGTTCTTGCTCCTTGGCGTGCAGGTATCCGTCATAGCCATTGCCGTAGTGCGAGAGCTGCCCGTCACTGACCTCAACGATGGAACGGGCAAAGCACTTGAGGAACATCCGGTCATGGCTGATCAACACCAGCGCACCGCGATGCTTCTCCAGGGTGCGCTCCAGCCAGTTCATGGCCGCCTCGTCCAGGTCGTTCGTCGGTTCATCGAGCAGGATCAATTGCGCACCCGAGCACAGCACGCAGGCCATTGCGAGGCGTGAAGACTGCCCGCCAGATAGCTGCGCAACCGGCCGCTGGCGGTCCAGCTCCCCCAGGCCCAGCTGTTGCAAAGCACTATCCAGGCGCGGGGCCAGCGAATAGCCGTCGGCGGCCTCATAAAGATCGGTGACTTTCTGCAGCTGCTGCATGAGGCGTTCGGCTTCCGCCTCCGGGGCGTCGTTGAGCCTATTCGAAATGACGCGCATCAAGGTTTCCAGTTCGCGGAAGCGTTGATGGTAGGAATCGATCACCTGTTGCACGCTCATCCCTTGGGCGAAGCGCGGGTTCTGCGCAGCATAGGCAATCGCACCGGGCGCGTTCATCTTCCGCTGCCCGTGGTCGGGCACGAGATTGCCTGCAATCACCCGCATCAGCGTGGATTTTCCCGAACCGTTATCGCCAAGCACGGCGATGCGGTCGGTACCAGAAATTGCCAGATCGATGCCGGTCAGGACATCTCGTTCGCCGAAGCTGACGGCGATGCCTTGCAATGAGCAGACGTAATCCGGTTCGGTTTCCTGCTCGCGCCGATCGGGCTGGCGCATATCTTGGGACTGGGTCATGGGACTTTCCTGCCTAGCACCGATTCCATACCGTTGGGGCATGCGGCGGCGCTGGTGGTTGGCGGGCACCACGAAGGTGCTGGGGAAATGGCGTTAGCGGAGCAAGGCTCAACACTGGTTACCGCCTAGAGGAAATGGATCCCATGAATTA
The DNA here is from genome assembly GCF_050701915.1 of Glutamicibacter sp. Classification (NCBI taxonomy): domain Bacteria; kingdom Bacillati; phylum Actinomycetota; class Actinomycetes; order Micrococcales; family Micrococcaceae; genus Glutamicibacter; species Glutamicibacter sp. Next base: position 111,718 of record NZ_JBOGEG010000006.1, read on the forward strand.
TCGTGCCCATCTTCCAAGGCTAATGCCATCGGTTCATCGCTGGCAAGGGATGGCGGGCTATAGATCGATGCTGCCAGCGATCAGTACGTTCGTGGCACCGCCAACCCACAGTTGCCCGTCGGCAATGTTCAAATGCACCTGCCCGTCGCGTCCGACTTTCGCGCCCTGCCGGTTTACCAGCGGCGCGGTAGCGTGCCCGGCGGCGATCAGCCATTGCGCGGCCGCTCCATTCAGGCTTCCGGTAACCGGATCCTCGCGCAAGGCGCCGTTTTCAACGCTGAGGGCACGAACCTCGAATTTCCCAGGCGCCGAGCCGGGCGGCAAAGCGCCAATGACCCCGATCTTCCAGCGGCCCGGCTGGTGCGAAATCCGCGGCACGATATCCAGAACTTGCTGGGAGCTTTCCAGCAATATGGCGGCCCAGCCAGGTCCGTTATCCACCCATTGCGAGTCCACCACCTGGTCCCGGCCAATGCCCAGGATCTGGATCATTTCATCGAGCTCACGCTGCTGGATGACACCGGTTCGCGTGGCTGCAGGCGAGGCGAAGGACAGTACTTCGCCGTCAATTCTGATCGGTACCAGGCCTGCTTCGCATTCCGCGACCAGCTGCCTCGGATCCCGCGGCACTCCCCCAGCTTGCAGCCAGGCACGTGCAGTGCCCAGCGCGGGATGACCGGCAAACGGGTATTCGCGGTCGCGGGCGAAGATCCGGAAACGGTAATCGGCCTGCTCGTTGCGCGCCGGCAGGATGCAGGTGACCTCCGAGAGGTTGGACCACAGCGAGTAGTCGCGCATCGACTCGGCATCCAGTCCTTCCCCATCGAGCACCACGCCTAAGGGGTTGCCCTTGTACGGGGTAGTGCTGAAGACATCGACCTGCTGGAATCTGCGTTGCATTGGACCATCTTCCGAAAGTGCGCCGTGGGGTGTGGAATTCTGGGGAGGCACGGCAAAACCCCGCCGAGAGGAAATCTCGACGGGGTTTACCGATTGGATAGTCGGGCTAGCGGGATTTGAACCCACGGCCTCCTCACCCCCAGTGAGGCGCGCTACCAAGCTGCGCCATAGCCCGATGCCCTCGCAGCCGTTATCCCCGAGTCGTGAGAACCAAGGGTGCCGTCTGCGAAAAGCTCCTTTATTAGCCTACACCAAGTGAAGGGCTAGATTCGAAATTTAGCGATTGCGTCCGCGGCGCTCGCGGATTCGCATCGAAACCTCGATTGGGCTGCCTTCGAAACCGAAAGTTTCGCGCAGCCGGCGGGTGATGAAGCGGCGGTAGCCTGGATCCAGGAAGCCGGTGGTAAACAGCACGAAGCGCGGCGGACGGGCCGAAGCCTGGGTGCCGAACAGGATGCGTGGCTGCTTGCCGCCGCGCACAGGGTGCGGGTGGGCTGCGACAAGTTCGCCCAGGAAGGCGTTCAGCTTGCCGGTTGGAATGCGCTTGTCCCAGGATTCCAGCGCGGTATCCAGTGCTGGAACGAGCTTGTCCTTGTGCCAGCCGGTCTTCGCCGAGATGTTCACGCGCGGTGCCCACTCGATATGGGCAAGGTCGCGCTCGATCTCCTGGTCCAGGTAGTAGCGGCGGTCCTCGTCCACCTCATCCCACTTGTTGTAGACGATGACCATCGCGCGGCCGGCTTCGATGGCCAGCTGGATGATGCGCACGTCCTGCTCGGAGATGGTTTCATTGGCAGCCAGGAGGATGACGGCGACTTCGGCCTTTTCCAGCGCGGTCTGGGTACGCAGCGACGCGTAGTAGTCCGAGCCGACGGCCATGTGCTGGCGGCGGCGGATACCCGCGGTATCCACGAAGCGCCAGATTTCACCGCCCAGCTCAACGAGTTCGTCCACCGGGTCGCGGGTGGTGCCGGCCAGATCGTCGACAACCACGCGCTCGGAGCCTGCCACCTTGTTCAGCAGCGAGGACTTGCCCACATTCGGGCGGCCGATCAGCGCAATGCGGCGTGGACCGCCCGATGGGATCATGCCGCCGAAAGCCGAATGGGCCGGCAGTTTCTCCATCACGGCGTCCAGCAGGTCGGCGGTGCCGCGGCCGTGCAGGGCCGAGACTGGCCATGGCTGGCCGAAGCCCAGTCCCCAAAGCGCGGCGGCCTCGGCTTCCTGGTTGAAGTCGTCGACCTTGTTGGCCACCAGGAAGACCGGCTTGCCCTTCTTGCGCAGCATCTTCACCACAGCCTCATCGGTTGCGGTGGCGCCCACATGGGAGTCGACCACGAAGAGGATGGCGTCAGCGACGTCGGCAGCGATTTCCGCCTGGTCGGCAACCGATGCGTGGATGCCCTTGGCATCGTGCTCCCAGCCACCGGTATCAACGATGGTGAACGGGCGGCCCAGCCACTCGGCGGAATAGGACACGCGGTCGCGGGTGACGCCCGGGGTATCCTCTACTACCGCTTCGCGGCGGCCGAGGATGCGGTTGACCAAGGTGGACTTGCCGACGTTAGGGCGTCCGATAACAGCCAGGACCGGTGGAATGACGACGTCTTCATCGTCGTCATCGAAGTTATCCAGGCCTGCAAGCAGGGCGGAGTCCTCTTCGTCCAGTTCGTAGTCTTCCAGTCCGCTGAGCAAGGCCTGGGCGCGAACCGCGGCCTCTTCCTCGCTCAGTTCGGCCAGGCGCTCGGCGATATCGTCGTCTCCAACGGGGATGTATTCCTCGTCGTGGGTGGAGTTGTTCTCGCTCATGATTTTCCCTTCACAGCGATCGTAATCTTCATCGGCTCTCGCCGAGGATGGGCACCAGCTTTAGGCTAGTTTTTCGTTGCAGTGCTGACTGCGTCAAGCACTGCGTCGATGGTCTGCTCGAAATCCAGGTCCGAGGAGTCAACGGTCATGACCCCATCGGCAGCCTGGGTGAAATTCACCACGGTGGAGTCCTTCGCATCGCGCGCCAGCACCTGGGTTGCCAGCTGCGACTCGTTCTGGGTTCCGCCCAGCTGCAGGCCGCGACGGCGCAGGCGGGCTTCTTCCGATGCGGTCAGCAGGATGCGCGCATCGGCATCCGGGGCGACCACGGTGGTGATATCGCGGCCTTCGGCCACGATGCGGGTGTTGGCCGCAATGATTTCCTGCTGGCGGCGGACCAGTTCGGCACGCGCGTCCAGGTTGGTGGCCACGGTGGAAACCTGCTCGGAGATGCGTGGTTCGCGGATCGCCGCGGTGACATCCACGCCGCCGATTTCAACCAGTTCAGCATCCGGATCAACCGAGATGGACAGCTTGGCATCGCGCACGGCGGCGGCAATGGCGTCGGCGTTGGACAGGTCGGTGCCATCGGCGAGCACCGAGTAGGTAATCGCACGGTACATGGCACCGGTGTCCAGGTAGGCTGCGCCCAGCTTGCGGGCGACGGCCTTGGAGACCGAGGACTTGCCGGAGCCGCTAGGGCCGTCGATGGCAATAACAAGCTTGTCGTTGTTCAAGGTGCTCACTGGGCTACCTTCCATCCGTTCTTGGTCAATACGTCTATCAATTCATCGCGCCGGCCGGGCACGACCGAAACATCCACCATGCCGACCTGATGGCCAGCGGAGTGCTCCATGCGCAAATCCTCGATGTTGATCTGCGCGTCGCCGATTTCGGTCAGCAACTGGGCGATCTGCCCTGGCCGGTCATCGATCACGACGGTGACCAAGGCGAACGCCTGCGGCGGTGCGCCGTGCTTGCCCGGAATCCGGGCCTTGCCGGCGTTGCCTTCGGTCATCAGCGCCGAGAGGTCCAGCAGCGCGCCGGGGCCCTTAGGGTTTTGCAGCGTGCTGATCAGCCGGTCCAGGTCTTCCTTCATCCCGGTCAGGATCGGCACCAGCGCGGCGGCATTGTGCGAGAAGATCTGGATCCAGAGCTTCTCGTCGCTGGCCGCGATGCGCGTGGTGTCGCGCAGCCCGTTGCCCGCCAAGGCCAGCTGGTGGCTTTCGGCGTTCAGCAGGCGCGAGGCGATCATCGAGCTGGCCGCTTGCGGGAAGTGGCTGATCAGCGCGACGGACTCATCGTGCTCGGTCACGCTCATCCGGTACATGGTCGCGCCCAGGTCGATGGCCAGGGATTCGGCGGCCTTGACCCGCGAAGCCTGCGCGCCTTCATGGGCGCAGATGACCCACGGCATGGAGGTGAACAATTCGCCACGGGCCGCGGCCGGTCCGGACTTCTCCCGGCCAGCCATCGGGTGGGTTCCCACATAGCGGGAAGTCTCAGCCTCGCCCAGCCGCTCGTCCGCCAGCACGCCGGCCAGGATCGAGCCCTTGACGCTGGCGATGTCCACCACGGCCGCGTTCGGATAGGCCAGCAGCGCGTCGCCCACCAGAGCCGAGGTGACATCCGGTGGAGCGCCGATCACGACCAGTTCCGGGGCGATCTGCTGGTGCTCCAGCAGCACCCCGGCGCCAATGTCCTGGGCCACTCCGGCAGCGGTCGGCGAAATATCCGACAGGTAGACGTGCACGCCCTTGGCGCGCAGGCCCAATCCCACCGAGGTGCCCAGCAAGCCGGTGCCGATGACCAGCACCGGGCCTGCAAGGTGAGAAGACGCCATGGGCTACATCCCCACCATGGCCATGAGGTGCCCGACTTCCTGGTTGCCCAGGGAGCGGATGGTGCCCTGCTTCTGGTCGCCCAGCAGCACCGGACCCACGGCGACGCGCACCAGGCGCTGAACCGGGTGGCCCACGGCGTCGAACATGCGGCGCACGATGCGGTTGCGGCCCGAGTGCAGGGTCACCTCGACCATCACGTGCTTCGGGGTGGTGGCAATGATCTTCAGGTCATCGACCTTGATCCAGCCATCTTCGAGCTTGATTCCCTCGCGCAGCTGGTTGCTCACCGCACGCGGCAGCGGGCCGGGGATCTGCACCAGGTAGGTCTTCGGGACTTCGTACTTGGGGTGCTGCAGGCGGTTGGCCAGCTCGCCGTCGTTGGTCAGGATCAAGACGCCTTCGGTCTTGTAGTCCAGGCGGCCAACGTGGAACAAGCGCAGCGAGTGGTGCTCGTTCTTGAAGTAGTCGGCGATGGTGCGGCGGCCCTCTGGGTCATCCATGGTGCACATCACGTGCTTCGGCTTGTTGAAGACGAAGTAGCGGTTTGCCTGGTTCATCTGGATGCGCATGCCATCGACGTGGATGCGGTCCTTGGCTGGATCCACGCGGGAACCCAGCTCGACGACCAGGTTGCCGTTGACCTCGACGCGGCCTTCGAGGATCATCTCCTCGCAGACGCGGCGCGATGCCACCCCGGCGTTGGCCATGGCCTTCTGCAGGCGGATGCCGTCCTGCTGCTCGCCGTAGATCTCGCGGGCTGCCTGGTTTTCGGCACGGGCCTGGGCGCGGGCGCGCTGGGTCGGGCGCGCATAGTTGGTCGGCACGGAGTTGCCGAAGCGTTCCTTGCCGAAAGCACGCTCGGAGTTCTTGCGTGGTGCCGAGGTGTTGCGCTTGGCCGAATTCGACTTTTCCCCTGGCTTGCCCGAGGCGGACTTGCCATATGGCTTCTCGCCGAATGGCTTCTCGCCGAAGGACTTGCCACCGGTGCGGCCCGCACCGCTTGGCTTGCCGTAGGCCTTGCCACCGGACTTGCCACCGGTGCTGTTGCGGCCGCCTGCTGGCTTGCCGCCGAAGTTTGAATTGTTGCCGCGTTCGTTGCGGCCGGAGGATGATCCCCTGCTCATGCTTGCCTGTGTCCCTTGCTGTTACGTGTTCGCTGCGCGAGCCCGCCAGTCTTGGGGCTTCACGCGTGGTTGGTCCGGTGTAGCTGCCGGCTGGCAGCTACCTAGTCGTCGTAGGTTGCCGAATCGAGCGATTCGAGATCGGCCACCCCGGGAAGATACGGGGACAGCGCAGGCAACTCATCAAGCGAGCCCAGTCCCAGTCGTTCCAGGAAGTATTCGGTGGTTTGGTACAGCGTCGCTCCGCCATCTCCAACTTCCGGATACTCCGTGATCAATCCGCGGGTGAGCAGCGTGCGCACCACTGAATCGACGTTGACACCTCGAATCGCCGAAATACGTCCACGCGAGACCGGCTGTCGGTAAGCGATGACAGCCAGGGTTTCTAGGGCGGCCTGTGACAGGCGTGCTGTCTGCCCGTCGAGCACATAACTGGAGACGAAATCGGCGTAATCGGCCCGCGAATAGAAGCGCCACCCGGAGGCGACGCGACGCAGTTCAAATCCGCGCGGGCGATCCTTACCATCATACTCGGTAGCAAGCTTCTCCAAAGCGGCGGCAACCCTGGCGGTGGGGACTTCGAAGATTTCGGCCAAACGTGCCGAAGATACGGGGATATCGGCGACCATCAGCACCGCTTCAAGGCCCGATTCCAGGCCTCCTGGCAGCTGGTCAATGGGTGCAATCTCACTCATGATTCACCTCACCAGCACTCCCCTCGTAGTCGTCTTGCACGGCCTGCGCATCGAAGCTGGACTCCTGGATCAGCGAGATCAGCAGCGGGCCAAGCGGATCTTCCTGCGCAAAGCTAATGGCTTTCTGCCTGAACATCTCCAACAATGCCAGAAAACGCACGACCACCACCAGCTGCGCATCCGCGTCTGCCACCAGCTCGGTGAAAGCCAGCGTGCCGCGGGCCTCGAGCAGGGCGGTGATCGCATCGGCTTCCTCGGCAATGGTGACGTTCGCCCCGTGCAGGTGCCCGATACCAACCTCTGTCACCGGTTCGGGCTTCGGCGCCAGCGCCTTGGCCGCCATCGCGGCCAGCGCGTGGGGCCCGATGCTGAAAACCAGCTCCGGCAGCAGGGCCGCGAACTGCGGTTCCAGCGAGACTTCGCGGGGATGGCGCGCTCCCTCGATCGCGTAGCGTTCGCCCAATATCTCGGCGGCCTGCTTGAAGGCCTTGTACTGCAGCAGGCGTGCGAAAAGCAGGTCGCGGGCTTCGAGCAGTTCGAAGTCCTCCTCATCGGCCATTTCGCCGCGCGGCAGCAGGCGGGCTGCCTTCAAATCCAGCAGCGTGGAGGCGACCACGAGGAATTCGGTGGTTTCATCGAGCACCTTCATTCCGTCGCTGCCATCCGCGGCGCTGGTGGCTTGCAGTTCACGCAGGTAGGCGATGAATTCGTCGGTGACCTCTGCCAATGCGACCTCAGTGATATCCAGCTCGCGCTTGGTAATCAGGTGCAGCAGAACATCAAAGGGCCCGTTGAAATTCTGCAGGGCAAGGCGAAAACCGCCAGCCGATTCCTGCTCAGCTCCTGCTGGCGTGGTGGAATCGGTGGCGGCTTCTTCGCTGAGCGTGGCGCTCATTACGGGGCACCACCACGCCAAATCAGTTCGCGGGCGAGATTGCGGTAAGCCTCAGCGCCCGGGTGGTTGGCAGCGTAGGAAGTAATCGGTTCGGCGGCCACGTTCGCGTCGGCGAACTTGATGGTGCGCTTGATAACGGTCTCGAAGAGCTTGTCCCCGAAGGCCTCATCCAGGCGGGTGATGACCTCGCGGCTGTGCAGGGTACGGGCGTCGTACATGGTGGCCACCACGCCATCCAGCTCCAGCACCTGGTTCAGGCGGTCCTTGACCTTGTCGATGGTTTCCATCAGCAGTGCCACCGCACGCAGCGCGAAGAACTCTGCGGTCAGCGGGATGATCACGCCGTGGGCCGCAGTGAGCGCATTGATGGTCAGCAGGCCCAGCGATGGCTGGCAGTCGATGAGCACCACATCGTAGTCGTCGATGACATTGCGCAGCGCACGTTCCAGCACCTGCTCGCGGGCGACCTCGTTGACCAGCTGCACCTCGGCAGCGGACAAATCGATGTTGGCTGGCAGCAGATCGATGTTCTCGACGTCGGTCTTCACGATGGCGTCGGTGATCTTCACCTTGCGGTCCATCAGCACGTTGTAAACGGTGATGTCCATTTCATGCGGGTTGGTTCCGAAGCCGGCAGACAGCGCGCCCTGCGGGTCGAAGTCCACCAGCAGCACCTTGCGGCCGTACTCGGCGAGCGCGGCGGCGAGATTGATGGTGGAGGTGGTCTTGCCTACGCCACCCTTCTGGTTCACCATGGCGATCACGCGTGCCGGGCCATGCGATGGCAACGGTGCGGGCACGGGGAAATCTGTCAATGGCTTGCCAGTAGGACCCACCGGGCGAGGCTCCTTGAGCATCCCCGCTCCGCGGTACTTATTTCCCTGATCCTCGCTCACGATGGGTCAACCACACTTCCCGTTCGATAAACCTAATTCTTCGAGCTGTAAGCTCATTTCAAGGTTATCGGTCGAAGCAAAAGAACTTGGTTTTTTGGGTTCTTTCACGGCGAGCCTTTACCTTGAACCTTAGCTCTAATGTTGTATGCGAGCTGAACGCAGTCTGGCATTTACGGAAAGGTCGCGATGCGCACCATTGAAAAGTTCGTCAGCTTGGCCGAAGCCGAGCCAGGCAGCGAGCAGGTAAGGGTCCGCGTGCTCTTCCAGGCCCAACTGGACGATGGGCAATCCATCGTGGTGCTCGACGACCGCGGATGGTCCACCAGCGGAGAATGGGCGCAGGTGACGCCGGCCGAAATCCGCGAAACCTCGCTGGTTGCGGTGGGCCCGGATGAACCGGCAAGGGGGTGGACACCGGCCGAGGAGCTGCACGCTTATTGGGAGTACATCCGTTCCTTCCTAGGCACCCAGCAGATACATCTGCCCGTCGACGTGTTGATGAATTTGGAACATGAAGTGCGGTTCGGCCCGCGCCTGCAGCACCTGCTCACCACGGCCGGCCATTGACCTGCGTGCTTCTGGGCCGAACACTGGAATCATCATGAACAAGGATTCCCAGCCCCTGGTTGATTCGCTGGAGCACGCATTGTGGTTCGGCGGCCAGCTCGTCGAAAGCATCGCGGCCCCGCAGTGGGACGCGCCCACGCCATGCACCGATTGGACCGTGCGCGACCTGCTCGCGCATGTGGTGGGCATGAATCTGGTCTTCGCGGCATTGCTGTCCGGGCAGCGCCCGCCATCCCGGGATGCCGACGTGCTGGGGTCCGACCCATCCGGCGCCTATGCCCGCTCCGCGCAGCTGCTGCTCGACGCCTTCAGCGCCCCGGGCGTGCTTGGGCAAAGCTTCCAGGGTCCCATGGGTACAGCGAGCGGACTCGAGCGGCTGCAGATCCGCCTGTACGATCTGCTCGCCCACCTCTGGGACCTGGCCCAAGCCACCGGCCAGGCATTGGAGGATGATCCTGCCTTGGAGTCCTCGGCCGAGCAGGCCTTGGAGTTCGCCAGCGGGCAACTTTCCGGAGCCCCACGCGCCGGGCGCTTCGATCCCCCGCAGCCGATCAGTGGCCCTGCGCCGGCATTGGACCGGCTCGCCGCCTTCCTCGGCCGGCCAGTGCCCTGGCGCCCAGCCCGATAATTCGCTGGCTATCCGGACAAGTTCTTGAACCTGGCGCGTCCCGGTGGTCGAATGGTTCCACACGCGTCGGTAGCTGGCGGCATAAGGGGCGAGGCAGATGTTCACGGGAATGCTCAGCAATTGCACGGTATCCAATTTGGCCCGGGCCGAGCACTGGTACGCCCGGCTCTTCAACAGGGCCCCGGACCAGCGGCCCATGGACGGACTGCTCGAATGGCATCTGGCCCCGGGGTTCGGGGTCCAGGTTTTCGCGGAGCCCGAACGCGCCGGGCACAGCACGCTGGTCCTGGAAGTGGCCGACCTCGATGCCCAGGCCGCGCGCCTGCTGGATTCGGGCATCGGGCATCACGGCCCGCAGCCCGGCGGCGGAGCACGGATCCTGCAGCTGGAGGATCCCGACGGCAACCGGGTGGTGCTCGCTTCGCCCTTGGCAGGCCTCTCGCGCTGATCCGGGCATCAAGCTCTCAGGCTTGCTCGGCCAACCAGTCAAAAGACAACGGCAGAAGCTCTCGAATGCCGATGCTGCGCGCCCCGGCCGGGGTATCGACGATCACCCGCAGCCACGGGTAGCTATCAGCCATCACCTGGCGGCAGCGCCCGCACGGGCTTTTGATTCCGCGCCCCTGGTTGCCCACCGCCACAACCACCTGCGGATTCACTGCCCCGGCGGCACGGGCCGCCCCGAAGGCCACGAGCTCTGCACAGGGGCCTCCGGTGAAATGGTAGAAATTCACGCCCGCGTGCATGGTGCCATCGGCAGCCAGCACCGCGGCACCCATGGTGTGCACCCCGTCGCCGCCATCGGGCGCGTCGGTTGCTGCCTCAATGGTCCGCCGGGCAAGCCCGACTAGTTCTTCTTCGGCATCTGCCAGTTCGCGATACTGCGCCTGGTGCGGTGTCCCGTTCATTGCACCAGCCTAGCTGCCCAATTGCCCAAGCCACGCATCCCAAGCCCGGCTGGCCAACCCAGCCAACAAGCCGTAGCCTGCTGCGCGCGGGTGCGCTCCATCATCGGCGGCCACTTCCCGGCACCATAGCTCATGGCCCGCGAGCTGGCCAAGCACGCTTAGATAAGGCACATTCCTCGACGCGCACCGTGCCTGCATTTGCGCGTCCAGCTCGCGAAGTTCCGCGTTCAACGCATCATCGGCGATCGGCGGCGGACCGATCATGAGAACCGGCCAGCTGCGTTCCTCCGCCGCATCCAGGATGGCCGCGAGGTTCTGGATCCGTTCTCCCGCAGCCACCCGCGGCTTCGCGTCCCAGCGAATAACGTCGTTGACCCCGAAGGAGAGCACCACGCCTGCCGCGTAATCCCCTGGCGGAAAACGCGCGGCGCATTCAGCTTCGAATCGCTGCCGGACCATGGCGCTGGTATCGCCGCGAACACCGAGGTTGTAGCCGGTGATCCCATGGCCTCGTTCGATTCCCCGGGCGATCAGCCGCCCTGCCCATCCGCGATGGGTTTCATCGCCGACTCCTGCGACAAAGGAATCGCCGACAAAGCAAACTCGTACCGCTGAACCCATGATGCCCCTCCACCTGCTGGCTGCTGCGCCCGGCTAGGCCCCATCTTGCCAAAGGCGCCCGGACGCAGAAAATCCGCTACCCGAACGTGTCGGATAACGGATTTCCCGGAAGGTTCTAGTGGCCTTCGACGCTGCTTTCGTCGAATGGACGGCTGCCCGCCAGCACGGCCTTGGCCTGGTCCATGTCGATTTCCCTGGTCCACTTGCCGATCAGCAGGGTTGCCACGGCGTTGCCGGTGAAGTTGGTCAGCGCGCGGGCCTCGGACATGAACTTGTCGATGCCCACGATCACGCCCATGCCGTCCATCAGCTCCGGGCGGTGCGACTGCAGGCCGGCTGCCAGGGTTGCCAGGCCGGCGCCGGTCACGCCGGCAGCGCCCTTGGAAGCGATGATCATGAAGACCAGCAGGCCGATCTGCTCGCCCAGGCTCATGGGCATGCCCATGGCGGTTGAGACGAATAGTGCTGCCATGGTCAGGTAGATCGCGGTGCCATCGAGGTTGAAGGAGTAGCCGGTAGGCACGGTGATGCCGACGACGGGCTTGGACACCCCTGCGTGCTCCATCTTGGCGATCAGGCGCGGCAGTGCCGACTCGGAGGAAGAGGTGGAGAAGATCAGCAGGTATTCGCGAGCCAGGTACTTCAGCAGCAGGAAGATGTTCAGGCCGGTGACCAGGCGCAACAGGGAGCCGAGGATGACGACGATGAATAGCGCGCAGGTGACGTAGAAGGCACCCATGAGGATCGCCATCGAGCCGATGGCAGCCCAGCCGGTAGCGCCGACCACGGCGGCAATGGCGCCGAAGGCACCGATCGGGGCAGCCCACATGATCATCATCATCAGGCGGAAGACCACCGCCTGGATGTGCTTGACTCCGTTGAGCACAGACTCACCGGTCTTGCCCATGGACTGCAGCGCGAAGCCGACCAGCAGGGCCAGCACCAAGGTAGGCAGCACGGGGATGTCGCCGGGAATCATTTCCATCAGGAAGGCCACGGTGGAGTTTTCCCCGCCGCCCGAACCTGCCTCATACGGTTCGAGCTTCAGCCCCGAACCGGGGTGGATGATGTTGCCGACGACCAGGCCGATGGCCAGCGCAAAGGTGGACATGGTGATGAAGTACAGCAGCGCCAGGCCGCCGACCTTGCCCACGGTAGCCGCCTTGGCGATGGAACCAACACCGAGGACGATGGTGCAGAAGATGACCGGCGCGATCAGCATCTTGATCAGCGCGACAAATCCGGTGCCCAGCGGCTTCAGGGCCTTGCCCACCTCCGGGGCCATCAGGCCGACCGCTGCGCCGAGCACCACGGCGGCAATCACCATGATGTACAGCCAGTGGGTCTTGTCTTTCTTCTTCGTTCCGGCCTGCGGCGAATTGCCTGCCGGCGTCATCTGATCTGTGACAGCCATGGAGTAGTCCTACCCTCGTGAGCGTATGGAACCGGACCGTGCACCCTTGCGCAGCCGGCATTACGTAGAATCGTTCTGTATCCATGGTGCGGCTCGAAGTGATCCGCATCTCCATTGCGTTCATATTGGTCACGCGGTGAACAGTACAAGGACCAGGCAGCACAAGGAGATGAGCGTATTGACCGATCATTTCACCGACCTGTCGCTGGACCGCCCCACCCGTAATGCCGCTTCCCCCGCGCCGCTGAACCGCGACGGCTGGTCCCTGGCCGTAGTCATCTTCGCCGCCCAGATGCTGGTGGTCATCTTCGTCGTCGTGGGCCTGGCGGTCGCCACCTACCAGCACCAGGCGCAGGTTATCCAGGATGACAAGCAGGCCACGGTGGCCACGATTTCCATCACCCTGGCCAACGATCCTTTCGTTTCCCAGGCCCTGGCCGGGGATCGCCCCACCGAGCAGCTGCAGCCCTACACCAACAAGATCCTGGACCGCGGGCAGGGCGTGGATTTCATTACGATCATGACCCCCGATGCCCTGCGCGTCACCCACCCCAACCCCGAGCAGCTGGGCAAAGGATATTCAGGGAGCATCAACCAGGCACTGGCCGGCCAGACACACAACGAGGTTGCCCTGGGCACCTTGGGCCTTTCGGTGCGCACCATCGCCCCGGTCTACCACGACGGCGAGCTGGTGGGGATGGTCGCTTCGGGCATCACGCTGGAGAGCCTGGAGTCGATCTACCGCAGCGAGCTTCCGCAGATCATGACCGTTTCGGCGCTGGCCCTGTTGCTGGCGGGCTTCAGCTCATGGTCCTTCTCCCGCTACGTCAATCAGGCCACGCTGGGCTTCGGCCCGCACGGGCTGCGCCGGCTCTACGCCTTCTATTTCTCGGCCCTGCACTCGGTTCGCGAGGGCCTGGTCCTGCTGGACCGGCGGCACCGCATTGTGCTCTATAACCAGGAAGCTTCCCGATTGCTCGGATTCCCCGAGGAGGTGCCTTCCAGCGGATTGGACCTCGATCAGGTGCAGATCCCCGAAACCCTGCGCGCCCTGATGGCTACCGGACGCAGCTGCAAGGACGAGATCCACTTGGGCACCCACACCGTGCTGTCCATTTCCCAGGGCCCGGCCCGCCTGACCAACGCGCGCTTGCCCCGCCGCGGCCGGCTGCCGGTCCGCTGGTTCGGTGCCCAGCCAGTGACCGGCCAGGTCATGACGCTGCGCGATTTGACCGAAGTTCAGGAGCTGGCCGGCGAAGTGCAGTCGCTGAAGACCTTCTCCACCGCCCTGCGAGCGCAAACCCATGAGCATGCCAACCGCCTGCACACCATTGCCACGCTGATCGAAAATGGCCAGAGCGACAAGGCGCTGGCCTTCGCGGTCGATGACCGGCAGCATTCGCAGAAGCTCACCGACGCGATCGTGCATTCCATCGACGACGTCTACCTTTCCAGCCTGCTCGTGGCCAAGGCCGCCCAGGCGCATGAGCGCGGCGTGAAGCTCGATATCAACGCGCAGGGCGTGATTCCCAGCAACGCCTTTGCCGCCACCGATATCGTCACCATCGTCGGCAACCTGCTGGATAACGCGCTGGATGCTTCGGTAGGCACCCAGGACGCGACGGTTTGGGTGGAAGTGGCCGCGGCCGATGACGAGCTGATCATCGCGGTGGCCGATTCCGGCCCGGGCATTGAACCCGAGTTCCTCGATCAGCTGCTGCGCTTCGGGGTCAGCACCAAGGCCGGCGGCCAACCGCGCGGCCTCGGGCTGGCGCTGGTGCAGCAGGCGGTGCTGCGGCTAGGTGGCACAATGAACGTTGATAACGACGCCGGAGCAATCTTCACCGTCACCCTGCCCTTGAAAATCAGCGACTAGCCCAGGAGGGTACCGTGCACGAGTCCCATGCAGCCACGCCCCCGCCGGGCTCCCCCGCGCACACCTTCAAGGTGCTCGTGGTCGACGACGAGCCGGAAACCGCGGCCTCCCACGCCAAGTACGTCAACCGCGTTCCTGGATTCGCCACCGGCGCCATTGCCGCCAATGGCCAGCAAGCGCTCGGGCTCTTGGCCGCGGCCCGCGATGCCCAGGATCCCTTTGATCTGGTCCTGCTGGATATGACCCTGCCTGACCTGCACGGCATCGACGTCGCCAAGCGCATGCGAGGCCGCGGGCTGACCACCGACATTATCGCTATTACCGCGGTGCGGGACCTGGCTGTGGTGCGTTCGGCGGTAGCCACCGGAATCACCCAGTACCTGATCAAGCCCTTCACCTTCGCGGCGTTCACCGAGAAATTGGAGAACCACCGGCGTTTCATTTCCGAGATCAGCTCCACCGGCCCGGATACCAGCCAGGCCGCGCTGGATAATGCGTTCTCGGCCCTGCGCACCACCAGCGCCTCGGCTTCCCTGCCCAAGGGCCTGATCCCGCAGACGCTGGCGCAGATCACCGACCACCTGCGCAGCAAGCCGAATACCTGCCTGTCAGCGACCGAGCTCGGCGAAGAGCTCGGCATCTCCCGGGTCACCGCCCGGCGCTACCTGGAGCATCTTGCCGAGGTCAAAGCAGTGGTCAAGCAGCCCCGGCATGGCACAAGAGGCCGCCCGGAATATGAATACCGGGCAGCCTCTCGCAGCTAGGCTCTTTCTTGGCCTAGGCTTCGGGACGCAGCAGCGGCACCAGCTCGTCGAGCACCGCGGTGTCCTCGATGGTCGACGGGACCGAGTATTCCTTGCCATCGGCAATCTGCCGCATGGTCTTGCGCAGGATCTTGCCCGAACGGGTCTTCGGCAGCGCGGCCACGACGGTGACTTCGCGGAAGTCGGCCACCGCACCGATGTGCTGGCGCACCAGCGCGACGATTTCCTTCTTCAGCGCTTCTTCCTCGATCTGCACACCGGACTTGAGCACCACGTAGCCGCTGGCCCGCTGGCCCTTGAGCGCATCGGCCAGGCCGATCACCGCGCATTCAGCCACGGCGGGATGGCTAGCGAGCACCTGCTCCATGGCACCGGTGGACAGGCGGTGCCCGGACACGTTGATCACGTCATCGGTACGCCCCATGACGAACAGGTAGCCGTCCTCGTCCAGGAAGCCGGAGTCGCCGGTGAGGTAGCACCCCTCGATCTGCGAAAGGTAGGTGTCGATGAAGCGCTGGTCATTGCCCCACAGGGTGGTCAAGGCGCCGGGCGGCAATGGCAGCCGGACAACGATGTTGCCTTCCTGGTTCGCGCCGAGCTGCTCGCCCAGCGCATCCCGGATCTGCACGTCGAAGCCCGGTACCGGGGTGGTGGGCGAACCGGCCTTGGCAGGCAGCTCTTCCAGGCCCAGCGGGTTGGACGCGATCGGCCAGCCGGTTTCGGTCTGCCACCAGTTATCCACTACTGGAATGCCCAGCAGCTTCGAGGCGAAGTGGTAGGTATCCGGATCCAGCCGCTCGCCGGCGACGAACAGCGCACGCAGCGATGACAGATCGTGGCTGGCGATCATCGATCCTTCCGGGTCGGCCTTGCGCACCGCACGCAGCGCGGTGGGCGCGGTGAACATCGTGGTGACCTTGTGGTCCGCGATGATGCGGCCGAACACACCGGCATCCGGAGTGCCGATGGGCTTGCCCTCGTAGAGCACCGTGGTGGCCCCAGCGATCAGCGGCGCATAGACGATGTAGGAGTGGCCGACCACCCAGCCCACGTCGGAGGCGGTGAACATGGTATCTGCCGGATGCACGTCGTAGACCGCGTTCATGGAGTACTGCAAGGCAGTGGCGTAGCCGCCGGTATCACGCACCACGCCCTTCGGGGCACCGGTGGTTCCCGAGGTGTAGAGCACGTAGAGCGGGTGGGTGGATGGCACGGATACTGGCCCGGCCGGCGAAGCGGTCTTCGCCTGCTCATCCCAGTCCAGCCAATTGATCTCCTGGCCGTTGACCTGCTTGCCCTGGTATTCGTCCAGGGAGTGCCCGAAACCATCCCGATGGGCGACGATCACGTCCCTGACCGCAGGCTCGGCCAGGCTCAACGCCTCGGCCACGGCCGGCAGGTATTCGATGCGGCGGCTTGGCTCGATGCCGCCAGAGGCGGTAACGATCGCGACCGGGGCGCAGTCGGTAATGCGGGCAGCCAGTTCCTTGGGCGCGAAGCCGCCGAAGACCACCGAATGGATGGCGCCCAGGCGCGCGCAAGCAAGCATCGCGATGGCCGCCTGCGGGATCATCGGCAGGTAGACCAGCACGCGGTCCCCGGTCTTCACGCCGCGTTCGGCCAGCACCCCGGCGAAGATTTCCACTTCGCGCAGCAGCTCGGAGTAGGAGTACTCGGTGACAGTGCCCAGCATTGCCGAATCGTAGATCAGGGCGGTGCTATTTCCGCGGCCGGCTTGAACGTGGCGGTCCAGCGCGTTGACCGAAAGATTCAGCGTGCCATCCGGAAACCAGCCATGCAGCGGCTTGCGCGAATCATCCAGCGCAATCTGCGGCGCCTTGTCCCAATGGATATCCTGGGCAGCTTGCAGCCAGAATGCGGCTGGGTCATTGGTGGCTTGGGCAAAGGCCTGACGGTATTCCTGCGCCATGGTTCTCTCCTCCTGGCCCCGGGCGTCATTACCCGGCACCTGTGTGGTGGTTGAGGTCGTCCTCTTGGCATTAACTGTATGAGTACGATCACATCATCGCAACTTCTTTGTATACATATTTCGAAAAAATCCCAAAAGAATTTGGCACAGCTCACATATTTTCGGGTTTCATGTATACACTGGAGCCATGAGAGCAAGCGACAAGGTTTACGAGAGCCTCCGTGCCGACATCGTCGAATGGCGGCTGGCTCCAGGTACCGTTCTTGCCGAAGTGGAACAGTCAGAACGCCTGGGCGTTTCCCGCACTCCGGTGCGCGAGGCCTTGGGCCGATTGGTCGCCGACGGCTTGGCGGTACAGCATCGCGGACGCGGTGCTGTCGTCTCCGAGGTCAGTGAAGACCACGTAGAAGACCTGTTCGTATTGCGCCTGGCATTGGAATGCGCCAGCGCACGCGAAGCTGCCAAGTCCGCGCAGCGATCGGCCTTCAACCAGCTGGCCGGCCGCTTCGAAGCAGCCGTCACGGAGGTGGAACTTCCCGGCTCCCGGGAGTCCTACTACCAGCTGGTGCAGCTGCTGGACGAGTCCATCGACGAAGCAGCTGGCAACAAGTACTTGTCCAACGCACTGCGCACCTTGCGGGTGAACCTGCAACGGGTGCGGCGCATGGCCAAGGACAATCCCGAAAGGCTTAAGGCTTCCGCCTCCGAGCACGCGGCCATCGCGAGAGCGATCGCCAGCGGAAACCCCGAGGTCGCAGCCGCGGCCACCACAGTTCACCTGCACCAATCCTTCACCCACATCATGGCCCACGCGGCCGGATCAGAAAGGCAGTTACCATGATCAACCACCCAGTACGCGTATACCGCTCAGAGGAAAACCTGGCTCGCGAAGACCAGCTGGCACATAAGATCGCCACGGTTGCTGCCGATCCGGTAGAGGTCACCGCAGAAGTGGCCGACATGATCATCAACCGCATCATCGATAATGCTTCGGTCGCGATCGCTTCGCTGAACCGCGGCCCGATCGTCGCCGCCCGTGCCCAGGCACTGGCCCACGCCCCGTCCACCGGCGGTGCGGGCGCCAGCGTCTTCGGCATTTCCGAGAAGGTCTCCCCGGAATGGGCCGCATGGGCTAACGGCGTGGCCGTGCGCGAATTGGACTACCACGACACCTTCCTGGCTGCCGAGTACTCCCACCCGGGCGACAACATCCCGCCGATCCTGGCTGTTGCCCAGCACACCGGAGCTTCCGGCAAGGACCTGATCCGCGGCATCGCCACCGGCTACGAGATCCAGGTGGACCTGGTCAAGGCCATCTGCCTGCACAAGCACAAGATCGACCACGTAGCGCACCTGGGCCCATCGGCCGCTGCCGGCATCGGCACCCTGCTGGGACTGGATGTCGAGACCATCTTCCAGGCCGTTGGCCAGGGCCTGCACACCACCACCGCCACCCGCCAGTCGCGCAAGGGTGAAATCTCCACCTGGAAGGCCCACGCCCCGGCCTTCGCCGGCAAGATGGCCGTCGAGGCTGCCGACCGCGCGATGCGCGGCCAGACCTCCCCAGTGCCAATCTACGAAGGCGAAGACGGCGTTATCGCCTGGATGCTTGACGGCAAGGATGCCGCTTACGAGGTGCCACTGCCGGAGGCTGGCGAAGCCAAGCGCGCCATCCTGGACACCTACACCAAGGAGCACTCGGCCGAGTACCAGGCGCAGGCCTGGATCGATTTGGCCCGCAAGCTGCACGGCGAGCACCCGGAGGCCACCGACCCGGAGAACGTCAAGTCGGTGCTGATCAAGACCAGCCACCACACGCACTACGTTATCGGCTCCGGAGCGAACGACCCGCAGAAGTACGATCCGACCGCATCGCGCGAGACCCTGGATCACTCGATCCCTTACATCTTCACCGTGGCCCTGCAGGATGGCGCATGGCACCACGTGGATTCGTACTCGCCAGAGCGTGCCGGCCGCGCCGACACCGTGGATCTGTGGAACAAGGTCACCACCGAAGAAGATGCCGAATGGACCCGACGCTACCACTCGCTGGATATCGCGGAGAAGGCTTTCGGCGGCTCGGTGGAAATCACCTTGAACGATGGCACCGTGATCACCGATGAAATTGCCGTAGCCGACGCGCACCCGCTGGGCGCACGGCCATTCGCCCGCGAGCAGTACATCAACAAGTTCCGCACCCTGGCCACCGGCCTGGTGGACGACGCCGAGATCGACCGCTTCATCGCAGCCGCGGAAAACCTGGAAAACCTGGCCGCCGGCGAATTGGATCAACTGAACATCGCCGCCGCAGCGGGCGTCATCGACGCCGCGGCCGCACCGAAGGGCCTGTTCTAGCATGCTGTACTCAACCAAAACCCCCGCAGAAAAGCGCCTTGCGCTGCGCGAGATGCTCACCCCGGGCGCTGCACGCCAGTTCCCCGGAGCCTTCAACCCGCTCTCGGCCAAGCTGATCAGCGAGAAGCAGTTCGATGGAATCTACATCTCCGGCGCGGTCCTGGCCAACGATCTGGGCCTTCCTGATATCGGCCTGACCTCGCTGACCGAGGTAGCAACCCGCGCCGGGCAGATCGCGCGCATGTCGGACCTGCCGGCGATCGTGGATGCCGACACCGGATTCGGCGAGCCGATGAACGTGGCCCGCACCATCCAGGAACTCGAATACGCTGGCCTGGCCGGCTGCCACATCGAGGACCAGTTCAACCCGAAGCGTTGCGGGCACCTGGATGGCAAGAACGTGGTGGACACCGAGACCATGCTCAAGCGCATCGCCGCTGCCGCTGACGCTCGCATCGATGAGAACTTCCTGATCATGGCCCGCACCGATATCCGTGCGGTCGATGGCCTGGACGCGGCGATCGACCGTGCCAAGGCGATGGTCGATGCTGGTGCCGACGCGATCTTCCCGGAGGCGATGAAGAACGTCGCCGAATTCGAGGCAGTATGCAACGCGGTAGACGTGCCGGTACTGGCGAACATGACCGAGTTCGGCAAGTCCGAGCTTTTCAACCGCCAGGAACTGGCCGATGCAGGCGTCGCGCTGATCATCTACCCGGTCACCCTGCTGCGCAGCGCCATGGGCGCGGCTGAACGCGTACTGGATGCCATCAGCGAGGATGGCACCCAGGCACGTGAAGTGGATAACATGTTGACCAGGTCACGTTTGTACGAGCTCGTGGACTACGAGGCCTACAACCGCTTCGACACCGGAATCTTCAACTTCCAGGTCCCAACCCTGGACATTGATTCCAACAGCGCGAACCTCTAGGCTCGCAAGCACCTAGCACCCCCAGCGCCGGCCGGCAC
>NZ_JBOGEG010000007.1:0-123910 GCF_050701915.1 Glutamicibacter sp.
GCATTCATGCGTTCCATCCGGCTTCTTTTTTGCATCGAAATAGGCCAGGAAGTGGATTAAGGGTGGTTTTAATACTAGGTTAGTTTTCAACCTAGTTATTTCGATCCCAGGAGAGCACGTGGCCTCGGCAGAACCCAATGACATCATCGAGCTCTACCCTGAAAGCGACCGCGAATGGGCGCAGGACTTCAACATCGCCATGTGGTGGAAAGACCTGAACGATTCCCAGTGCGCAGCAGAACTGGGCAAAGCGCTGGATGCCATCCGCGACAGCGGTCAGAGCGCAGAAGATCTCCTTGGCGATCCCGCTGAATTCGGCGAAGGCCGGGCTTATGCACGCCTGACCCCGCAGCAGCTAGCGGATTCGGAGATGTCGATCAGCAACAGCATGCTGCTCCTGGCTGGCTTCGGGCTCGTTGTTGGCCTGCTGTGCACCGGTTTTGGCACGTGGGTCGGATTACGTGACGGATGGACGTCGAACTCGTGGCGCTTCTGGCAGCTAGCGGCCTTGAGTGCAGGCACGGGAATCGCCTTGTCCGGGCACCTGTGGTGGTTCTACCGGCTGAAGGGCAAATTCACCCGGTCCTGGGTACTTGGCCTGGTCGGAATCGCGGTTTCCATCACCGTGGCCGTGCTCATCGCGGTACCAGGCGGTGAAGAAGCCCTGCCGCTGCCCAACTGGCTAGCACCGATCCTCGGCATTGCCATGGCTGCCGGCGTCTTTTGGCTGCCATTCGCGCGAGAGCCTGCAAAGAGACCCGAGCCTGTCCCCGCTTTCATGGATCCAAAGGCCTGGTTTGCCGAAGCCACGCGATTGCTGCGCGGGCGCTACGGGATGCGAAGCAAGGAAGCGGTGTCCGCTCTGGAACCTGCCCGCGAACACTGGTCGAATATGAGCATGGAGAACGGCGAGGCCAGGATAGCGCATGAGTTCGGCACGCCGAGCGAATTCGTCATCGGCCTGTCAGTGAACACCGGCAAAGCGCTGAAGCGACGCTGGTTGCTGCGTCGCCTGCTGCCGCTAGCCGTGGCGGGCCTGTACAGCATCAGCCTCGTGCCGGAGGTGATTGCCCCGGACCGCAGCGGCTGGGATATGTTCTTCGCAGTATGTCTTCTAATTTTTGCAGCGGTGACCCTCTACGAGTTGCGCCCTGCAAACCGCGCAGAATACGTGGAGTCCAAGCTTGCCGAAAGGCGTGCCCAGGCCCGCGGGCTGGAAGAAGGCCGCGATGAGTGAGCAAGCACCATTCCCCGGCAGCTGGCAGCGTGCGATGCTGCCAATGCTCCTGCTCGCAGAACTCTCCAGCGGCCAGGCCCACGGCTACGCGCTGTCCAAATCCCTGCAGGAACGTGGTTTCGGACCGATCAAGGGAGCCACGCTCTATCCCGCATTGGCCAAGCTGGAAGCCGCGGGCTTCGTGGAAACCCGGTGGCAAGAAGGCCAGGGCGGGCCGGGCCGGAAGGTCTACGAACTAGCCGCTGCCGGCCGCGCAGAACTGGCCGGCCAGCGCGACAGCTTCAGCAAGCTGGCCGCACTCGTGCAATCCACCGGCTCCTAGGCCAGATCGGCCGAATCGACGATCACCGTGAACGGGCCGGAGTTCACCAGCGAGACGTTCATCATCGCGCCGAACTTCCCGGTCTGGACCTGGGCGCCCAGCTCCCGCAGGTAATCCACGAAGTATTCGTAGAGCGGCTGGCTGACCGGGCCGGGTGCCGCATCGGACCACGACGGGCGACGGCCCTTGCGCACCGAGCCGTAGAGGGTGAACTGGCTGATTACCAGCAGCGGGGCCTCGTTGCCCGCGGCTGAGGTTTCGTCCTGCATAATCCGCAGTTGCCAGATCTTCTCGGCGACCTTGCGCGCGGCAGCGTGGTCGTCGTCGTGGGTAACGCCCAGCAGGATCACCAGCCCGGGGGAGTCGAGCCGGCCGGCGATCTCCCCTTCGACTTCGACGTGGGCGGAGCTGGCGACCTGGACGACGGCGCGCATGGAGCAAGTCCTTTCAAAGGCAATGTGTGAGGGCGGCGACGTGTTGGCGTGCACCGCGCGACTACCAGAGTATCGGTAGGCTTAGGGGGTGAGCGATTTGTTCGATTCCCTGTCCGAAGATCCGCAAGATGCGCGTGCCTCCCAAGTCAACCGGCCGCGCCCGCCTCTTGCGGTGCGCATGCGTCCAAAGTCCCTGGATGAGCTCGTCGGCCAGCAGCACCTCCTGGGCCCGGGCTCCCCGCTGCGCCAGCTCGCCGAGAATCCGGAAACCGGCCTGGCTGGCCCGGCCAGCGTAATCCTCTACGGCCCCCCGGGCATCGGCAAGACCACCATCGCCCACGTCATCGCACGCGCCACCGACCGCAAATTCGTCGAACTCTCCGCGATCACCGCCGGTGTCAAGGACGTGCGCCGCGTCATCGAGCAGGCGAAGGATGACCGCGATCTGCGCGGGATCACCACCGTCTTGTTCCTCGATGAGATCCACCGCTTCAACAAGGCCCAGCAGGACGCCTTGCTGCCCGGCGTGGAAAACCGTGTCGTAGTCCTGGTAGCTGCCACCACGGAAAATCCTTCCTTCTCCGTGATCTCTCCGCTGCTTTCACGGTCGCTGCTGCTGACCTTGCGCCCGCTGACCGACGGCGACCTGTCCACCTTGCTCGAGCGTGCCGTGGCCGACGAGCGGGGCTTCAACGACCAGGTGATCCTGGAGGACGAACAGCGCGACGCCATTGTCCGCCTGGCGCAGGGCGATGCCCGCCGCTCGCTGACCGTGCTGGAAGCAGCCGGTGCGGTGGCTTGGAACGCCGCGGGCGCCGGCGTCGAACCGCCGGTGCGAATCACCGCCGACCATGTGCAGCTGGCCATGGACCAGGCGGTGCAGCGCTATGACAAGGACGGCGACCAGCACTACGACATCATCTCCGCGTTCATCAAGTCCATCCGCGGCTCGGACGTGGACGCGGCCCTGCACTATCTGGCTCGCATGCTATCCGCCGGGGAGGACCCCCGCTTCATTGCCCGTCGCCTGATGATCTCGGCCTCGGAGGATATCGGCATGGCCGATCCCACCGCACTGCCCGTTGCGGTAGCTGCCGCCCAATCGGTGCAGCTGACTGGCATGCCCGAAGCGCGGATCATGCTCGGGCAGGCGACGGTTCACTTGGCCACCGCCCCGAAGTCCAACGCTTCCTATAACGCGATCAACGCCGCCCTGGCCGATGTATCCGAAGGCAAGGGAGCGCTGGTTCCCGACCACCTGCGCGACGCGCACTACCCGGGCGCCAAGCAGCTGGGTCATGGCGTGGGCTATATCTACGCCCATGACGCACCGCACTCCATCGCAACCCAGCAGTACCTGCCCGATGATCTGGTGGGCACCAACTACTACACGCCGACCAATAACGGTGCGGAAAAAACCATAGGGTCCCGCCTGTCCCGTTTGCGTGAAATCATCCGAGGCAAGGATCCGCAGCGCTCCAAGGACAAGCGCTAATTGTGCGCTAGGCCTCAGCGAAAGCTGCAGTGGTTTCGTGTAAACTTGATCTTTGGCTGGCAAGCTCTGCCCAGCATTCGATGCGTCGGATGTGGTGGCAGGGTTGAAGTGAAGCAGGGACGCGACGCCCACACACTCTCCCACCTGGAGGCCAGTAGATACCGTCGCTAATCGAAAGGGACACACTATGGCTAACGCCCGTGCCCGCCGCACCGTACGCCTTTCGCGTGCGCTCGGCCTTGCATTGACTCCAAAAGCTGAAAAGTACATGGAGCGCCGTCCATACGGTCCAGGCCAGCACGGCCGCGCCCGTAAGAAGCAGGACAGCGATTACGCAGTACGTCTGCGCGAAAAGCAGCGTTTGCGTGCCCAGTACGGCATCCGCGAAGCTCAGATGCTGAGCGCCTTCAAGGAAGCCAAGCGCCTCGGCGGCCAGACCGGTGACAACCTGTTGGCACTGCTCGAGTCCCGTCTGGATGCCCTGGTTCTGCGTGCAGGCTTCGCCCGCACCATCCAGCAGGCACGCCAGATGGTTGTACACCGCCACATCCTGGTCAACGGCCAGCGTGTAGACCGTCCGTCCTTCAAGGTACAGCCGGGTCAGCTGATCCACGTGCACGAGAAGAGCGAAAAGATGGTTCCATTCCAGATGGCTGCAGCAGGTGAGCACTCCAAGGTGCTGCCAGCCGCTCCTGCCTACCTGGACGTAAAGCTGGAAGCCCTTCAGGCTACCTACCTGCGCGCTCCTGAGCGTGCAGAGATCCCAGTGACTTGCGAAGAGAACCTCGTGGTCGAGTACTACGCACGCTAAATCCGTGCGCTAGTTCCAAGCCCGCAACCGGAAACGGTTGCGGGCTTGTCGCTTAACTACCTATCTTGGCTCTGACTTCGATAAGGTGGACTGGCACCAAAAACCCAAAGCAGAAGAGGAAGCACATGTCGGGTTCGGATATTGCAGGGCTCATCGCCGCCGGCGCGTTTGTCGTACTAGTTGTGCTGCTGGCAGTGCCGATCATTAAGTTGGGCAAGGTGTTCGACGAGCTGCGCAAATCGATCAAGGACCTGGCTGACGGAACCACTCCGTTGATCGGTGAAGTCGCGAACACCGTTGCGACCACCAACGACCAGCTCAAGAAGGTCGATGCCATCACCAGCAACGTTTCTGACACCACCGCCAACGTGTCCGCGCTGTCCTCGCTGGTAGCAGCCACCGTTGGCAAACCGCTGATCAAGGTTGCCGCGTTCACCGAAGGCGTGAAGGTCGCGATGAACACCAAGCCGAGCGGCAAGGCACGTCGCAGCCGCTAGGCAAGCAACGCTGTTTGATCGAACACGTATCGGCGCGCTGAATAGGATACGGCCAACTGGTGGCCGCCAAGGAGACTAGAATGAAAAAGCTCTTGTGGGTTTCGATTGGAGTGGGCGTTGGTGTGCTCGCGTCCAAGAAATACGCTGAAGTTTCATCCGGGGCGGCGCTAAACCGCCAGGTCGGTAAGTACACCGACCGCGCCTCGGAATATTGGGAAGCCTTCCGCCAAGGAATGAGCTCCCGCGAAGAAGAATTACGTTCCGCCTTGGGCGTGGACGCCGCTAAGTGAAGGGATCATCCGTAACACGATGAAAACGCAGGAAATTGCCCGTCGTTGGGTCGACTTTTTCGTCTCGAAGGGCCATACGGCGGTACCTAGTGCCTCGCTGGTCTCGGCCGACCCTTCGCTGTTGTTCACGGTGGCCGGCATGGTCCCGTTCATCCCTTACCTCACCGCGCGCGAAGAGCCCCCGTACTCCCGTGCGACCTCGGTGCAGAAGTGCATCCGCACCGGTGACATCGAAGAAGTTGGCAAGACCGCCCGTCACGGCACCTTCTTCCAGATGTGCGGCAACTTCTCCTTCGGCGACTACTTCAAGAACGAAGCCATCCACTTCGCCTGGGAGCTGCTGACCAGCTCTGTCGAAGACGGAGGCTACGGCTTGGACAAGGAGCGCCTGTGGGTCACCGTCTACGAAGACGGAGACGAGAAGGACCTTGAGGCACGCCGCATCTGGGAAGAAGAGATCGGCATGCCTGCCGAGCGCGTTGTGGGTACCGGCAAGGAAGACAACTACTGGAACACCGGCCAGCCCGGCCCCGGCGGACCATGCTCCGAGATCTACTACGACCGCGGCCCAGCCTACGGTGTCGAAGGCGGCCCCGCGGTCGACGAGACCCGCTACGTGGAAATCTGGAACCTCGTGTTCATGCAGTACCGCCTCTCGGCGGTGCGCTCCAAGACCGACTTCGACGTTGCCGGCGAACTGCCGAAGCGCAACATCGATACCGGCCTGGGCCTGGAACGCCTGGCCATGATCCTGCAGGGCGTCGAGAACATGTACGAGACCGACCAGGTCCGTCCGGTGCTCGACAAGGCCGCCGAGCTGGCCGGCGCCACCTACACTTCCACCGAGGATCCAGCTAACCCGAACCACGCCACCGACGTGCGCCTGCGCATGATCGCTGACCACATCCGCTCCTCGCTGATGCTGATCTCCGACCAGGTCACCCCGGGCAATGAAGGCCGCGGCTATGTGCTGCGCCGGCTGATCCGCCGCGCCGTGCGCGCGATGCGCCTGATGGGCGTGGACACCGAGGTGCTCCCTGAGCTGCTCCCGGTCTCGCGCGACGCCATGAAGGGTGTCTACCCCGAGGTCGAAGCCGATTTCGAGCGCATCGCCCGCATCGCCTACGCCGAGGAGCGCGCCTTCCGCCGCACCATCGCTTCGGGCACCACCCGCCTGGACGAGGCACTGGGCCACGCCAAGGAAGAAGGCAAGAACCTCTCGGGCGACGACGCCTTCGCCCTGCACGACACCTACGGGTTCCCGATCGACCTCACCTTGGAGATCGCTGCCGAAGCCGGGCTGTCCGTTGACGAGCCGCGTTTCCGCGAGCTGATGAACGAGCAGCGCACCCGCGCCCAGAAGGATGCCAAGGCCAAGAAGGCCGGCCACGCCGACCTGTCGGTGTACACCGCGCTGGCCGAAGCCGGCAACGTGCACTTCACCGGCTACGACACCCTTGAAGGCGAATCCTCCATCCGCGGCATCATCCGCGATGGCCAGGTCGTGCCATTCGCTGAGCAGGGCCAGGAAATCGATCTGGTGCTCAACGAGACCCCGTTCTACGCCGAGTCCGGCGGACAGGCAGGCGACAGCGGCCTGATCACCGGTGACGGCTTCGTGCTGGAAGTCACCGACGTGCAGGCCCCGGTCAAGGGCCTGAACGTGCACAAGGTCATCGTGCGCGAAGGCGAACTGCCGGCCGAGGCATTGGTCCGCACCCAGGTTGACGCGGTGCGCCGCCGCTCGGGCGAGCAGGCGCACTCCGCCACCCACCTGGTGCACGCCGCGCTGCGCGAGCTGCTTGGCCCAACGGTCACCCAGGCCGGTTCCTTCAACAAGGCCGGCTACCTGCGCTTCGACTTCTCCTGGGCCGAGGCGCTCTCCGCCGGGGCACGCAGCGAAGTCGAGGAGGTCGTTAACCTGGCCATCGCCGCCAACCACCAGGTCGTCACCAACGAGATGGCACTGTCCGAGGCGAAGAAGCTGGGCGCCATGAGCCTGTTCGGCGAGAAGTACTCCAACGACGTGCGCGTGGTCGAGATGAACGGCGACTGGTCGCGCGAGCTCTGCGGCGGCACCCACGTGGACACCACCGCACGTATCGGCCAGCTGACCCTGCTCTCGGAGGCTTCGGTCGGTTCGGGCAACCGCCGCGTCGAGGCCCTGGTCGGCATGGAAGCCTTCCGCCACGGAGCCGCCGAGCGCGCCCTGGTTTCCGAGCTCTCGGGCCTGTTCCGCGTTCCTTCCAGCCAGGTTTCCGAGCGCGTCAACGACACCGTTGCCAAGCTCAAGGCCGCAGAGAAGCAGATCGCCGAGCTCAAGAGCCAGGCAATGCTGGCCCAGTCCGCAGCGCTGCTGCAGAAGGTCGCCACCATTGGCAGCACCCGCCTGCTGGCCCACAATGCCGGGCAGGTCGACTCGGCTGATGCCCTGCGCACCATGGCCCTGGATCTGCGCGCCAAGCTGGGTTCCGGAGCCGCAGTCATCGTGCTGATCGGCGTGGCCAACAGCCGCCCGCTGGTGCTGGCTGTGACCAACGACGAGGCCCGCGCCAACGGCTTCAAGGCCGGAGCCCTGGTCCGCACCGCAACCGGCGTGCTCGGTGGCGGCGGCGGCGGCAAGGACGATATGGCTCAGGGCGGTGGCCAGGACGCATCGAAGATCGATGACGCGCTGGCTGCAATCCAGGCGGCACTGGCCAATGGCTAATGCCGCTCTCGGCGTCGACGTGGGCCTGGCCCGCGTCGGCGTCGCCGCATCTGATCCCTCGGGAATCCTCGCCACCCCGGTGATGACCCTGCGCCGGGATGCGAAGAAGAACTCTGATCTGCGGATGCTTTTGCGCATCATCGCTGATCGCGGTGTCACCGAGGTATTCATCGGGGAGCCGAAATCCCTGGCTGGCAACTCGACCGAATCCACTAAAATGGCACGTGACTACGCGATTGCCTTGGCTGAAGAAGCTGCAAGCGCTAATATCGAGCTTGAGGTTTTCATGGTCGACGAACGCCTGAGCACCGTCAACGCGCATCGCTCGTTGCACGCTTCGGGCAAGAAGATGGAAGATCACCGCAAGGTGGTCGACCAGGTCGCGGCCACCGAGATCTTGCAGCAAGTGCTGGAAATGCGACGCAACAATGTCCGCGTACAAGCCAGCCGGATTGTGCTGCGCTAGCCCACAACCGCTAGGGCACCACAAAGACCCGAGAGATGAGAGTTGATGCGAGAAGAAGCCCGCCATGAACGGCAACGCGAAACGCATCGCGCGCTATATGAACGCTTTGCCGCCGGCACTGGCTTGCCGATCGAACAACCCTCTGAACCGGAACTGACCGGCACCGAGCACTACCGCCAATCGCTAGCGGCGGCCCCGGAAGGCTGGCAGGCCCCCGCGGAGCTGGACGCTTCGGACGGGGAAGGAACCGACACCAGGTTCCTCCCCGCCCAAGCGTCCGCGGCCTCTGATGCGCAGGCATTTGCCGGGCATGAGGATTCCGCCCAGGAGCACTACCCGCAAGAGCCGCAAGCTGCGCAGCAGGCTGCGGTATTCAGCGGCGAACCCCAAGATGCTCACGCGGCCGCCCACAAGGCCCAGCGGCGCAAGCGCACCAAGCGCAAGCGCAACCTGGTGATGCTGGCCACCGTGCTGATCTTCGCACTGGTGGTCGCCGGCTCGGTCTACTTCGTCAAATCCGTGCTCAAGCAGTTCAACCCGGACGACTATCCGGGCCCAGGCGGCGCCGCGGTGGAGTTCACCGTGGAAGATGGCTGGGGCTTGAAGATCATTTCGCGCAAGCTCGAAGAGCTCGACGTCGTCTCCAGCGATGGCCTCTTCTCCGACGCCGTGGCCGACTCCGAAGCGCAGAACAAGCTGATCCACCCCGGCACCTACCTGCTCAAGAAGCAGATGCCAGCGGCCGATGCGGCAGATATCCTCATCAACCAGCGCCCGGACAAGGTCTTCTACATCGGACTGAAGGCCAATATGCGCCTGGACGCCGCGATCAAGGAGATTGCCAAGGGCTCGGGCCTGAAGGAAAAGGACCTCCAGGCGCTGGCCAAGAAGCCGCAGCAGTTCGGCCTGCCCGCCTCGGTGCCAAGCCTGGAAGGCTGGCTGCACCCGGGGGAGTACCGCTTCCCGCTGAACACCGACGCCGAAGAAGTCCTGGGCGAACTGGTCAAGGCCACCAAGGTTTCCCTGGAGCAGGCGGGCATCACCGGCCTCGAAGAGGGCTACCGCATCCTGAAGGTCGCCTCGATCCTGCAGGCCGAGGCGCGCACCCCGGACTACGCCACGGTCGCCGGCGCGATCGAAAACCGCCTGGACCCGGGCAACCGCGAGACCCACGGGCTGCTGCAGGTCGATTCCTCGGTGATCTACGGGCTGGACCGCTACTCGCTGCAATTCAGCGCGCAGGAGAAGCAGGACGCGTCGAACAAGTACAACACCTATGTGCACACGGGCCTGCCGCCAACCCCCTTGGGCTCGCCGGCAAATTCTGCGATCGAGGCTGCCGCCCATCCGGAAAGCAACGGCTACTACTACTGGGTGACGGTCAACATCGAAACCGGCGAAACCAAGTTCGCCTCGACCTACGCTGAGCACCGGCAGAACCAAGCCGAATTCCGTGCCTGGTGCAACGAGAATCCAGGAGTCTGCTAGCACGGGTTCCCGTGATTGCCAGACGCGTTGCTGCCCCTGTGCGGGCAGCCACAAGCAGAAAGTCCATGAAGCCATGAAGCAGGCAGCCGTTCTCGGCCACCCCATCAGCCACTCCAAGTCGCCGGTGCTGCACCGCGCCGCCTACCAGCTGCTCGGCGCACCGATCAGCTATAGCGCTATCGATCTGGAACCGGGGAAGGTTGCCGGGCATGCGGCCGAATTGCGCGCGGGAAACTGGGCGGGCTGCTCGGTCACCATGCCGCTGAAGGATGCGTTCGTGCCGCAGATGGACGAGTTGTCCGCACGCGTGCAACGCCTCGGTGCGCTGAACACCGTCGTGGTCCGTGAAGACGGCACCCTCTACGGAGAAAACACCGACATCGACGGCCTGGTGCAGGCACTGGCGGATTTCGGGCTCGCCCGCAGCGCGCAGGCGATGGTCCTGGGTTCGGGCAACACCGCGCTGGCAGCCATCGAGGCCGCCGCAGAAGTCGGCGCCAGGCAGCTGACGCTGGTAGTGCGCGCAGCCTCCCGTGCTACCCGCGCCGTCGAATTGGCCCGCGAGCTCGGGATGGAAACGTTCGTCCACGAGATTTCGGGCATCGACGATGCGCTGGCCGCTACGCTCAACGAGATCCCGCTGGTATTCTCCACCCTGCCGCCGCACGCGGCCGATGACTGGGTGCCGGCTATCGGCGCGGGCACCGGATTCCTGCTGGATGTCGCCTACGACCCGTGGCCCTCCGCCTTGGCCCGGGCCTGGCGCGGAACCGTGATCTGCGGGCTGCACATGCTGGTGCACCAAGCGGTGGAACAAGTGCGCCTATTCAGCGCCGAAGCATGGGACGAATCGCGTCGCATGGACGTCACAAATGCGATGTATGACTCTCTGGGTCTGGCCCGACACCAGTAATCAGTTCGTGTCATGGCAAAATAGATGACATGTTGCGTTGGTTGACCGCGGGCGAATCGCATGGCCCGGCACTCGTTGGAATTCTCGAAGGACTACCCGCCGGAGTATCGGTGGATAGCGAAGCAGTGCGAGAGGCACTGGCGCGCCGCCGCCTCGGCTATGGCCGCGGCGCGCGCATGAAGTTTGAAAAGGACCAAGTCACCTTCCTCGGTGGCGTCCGCCACGGCAAGACCCAGGGCGGCCCGGTAGCCATTGAAATCGGCAACACCGAATGGCCCAAGTGGGAACGCGTGATGAACGCGGACCCGGTGGATCTGGATGAGCTGGCCTCGATGGCGCGCAATGCGCCACTGACCCGGCCGCGTCCGGGGCACGCCGATTTCACGGGCATGCAGAAGTACGGCTTCGAGGACGCCCGCCCGATCCTGGAGCGCGCCAGCGCCCGCGAAACCGCGGCCCGCGTCGCCTTGGGCACCGTGGCCTCCCGTTTCCTGAACGACCTGGGCATCCAGCTCGTTTCGCACACCACCGCCGTCGGCGCCGTGTCGGCCCCTGCCGATGCGCCGCTTCCCACCGCCGCCGACGTCGCGGCACTGGATGCCGACCCGCTGCGCTGCTTCCACAAGGAAACCAGCGACGCGATGGTCGCTGAAGTCGATGACGCGCACAAGGCAGGGGAGACCCTGGGCGGCGTCGTCGAGGTGCTGGCCTACAACCTGCCTCCGGGCATCGGCTCCTACGTGCACTGGGACCGCCGCCTGGACGCGCGCCTGGCCGCAGCCCTGATGGGCATCCAGGCAATCAAGGGCGTGGAAGTCGGCGACGGCTTCGCCACTGCCGCCCGCCGCGGCTCGGCAGCCCACGACGAGATCGTGCACGCCGAAGACGGCAGCATCAAGCGCAACTCGAACCGCGCCGGCGGCATCGAGGGCGGCATGAGCATCGGCGAGGTGCTGCGCGTGCGCGCCGGCATGAAGCCGATCGCCACCGTGCCCCGCGCCCTGCGCACCGTGGATACCGCCACCGGCGAGGACACCACCGCGCACCACCAGCGTTCGGATGTCTGTGCGGTGCCGGCTGCCGGCGTCGTGGCAGAAGCGATGGTCGCCCTGGTGCTCGCCCAGTCCCTGCTGGAGAAGTTCGGCGGCGACTCGGTGGCGGAAACCAAGCGCAATATCGAGTCCTACCTGGCGAATATCCCGGGCAACCTGGGTTCGACCGGCGTCTAGGAAGCGCGCTTCGATGATCTACCTCATTGGTCCGATGGCCAGTGGCAAGTCCACCGTGGGCAAGTCACTGGCCACGGCCCTTTCTACCAGCTTTGCGGACTCCGACGCGACCATCGTCGCCCACCACGGAACCATCGCGCAGATCTTCGCCGAGCACGGCGAAGCGCATTTCCGCGACCTGGAAGTCCAGGCGCTGTGCCGGCTGCGCACCGGTGTGGTCGCCACCGGGGGAGGCGCGGTGCTGCGCGAAGAGAACAAGCAGCTGCTTTCGCGCGGCACGGTGATCTACCTGGAGCTGGGCGAACAGGCCGCCGCCGAGCGCATCAAGGGCGATGGGCACCGCCCGCTGCTGGCTGGTGACACAGCCCTCAACAGCTGGATCGCCGTTTTCGAAAAACGCCGCCCCATTTACGAAATGCTCGCTGACGTGCATGTTCTCGTGGACGGAAAGTCCGTTCAGCAAATTGTCGACGAGGTTTTGCCGCAGCTGAAGCAGCTGTGATTAGCCTCACGAGATGCAACTTCTGGCTGAACGCACGCGTACGCTAGAAAAATCACCACCATCAGGAGGAACTAGACTGATGCCTATCGCACCGACCACTATGAAGGTCACCGGAAGCACCCCAGGGGAGTCATACCCTGTCATGGTCGGCAACGGCCTGTTGGGCCAATTGCCCGAACTGCTTGGCCCCGCGGTCAAGAAGGTTCTGGTCATCCACCCGCGAGCCTTGCGCGCCACCGGCGACGTCGTGCGCGACGAACTGGCAAAGTCCGGCCTGGAGGCATTGACCGCAGAGATTCCCGACGCCGAAGAAGGCAAGCACATCCAGGTTGCTTCCTTCTGCTGGGAAGTGCTGGGCAAGAACGACTTCACCCGTTCCGACGCCGTGATCTCCGTGGGCGGCGGCGCCGTGACCGACGTGGCAGGTTTCGTCGCAGCTACCTGGCTGCGCGGCGTGAAGGTCATCCATATCCCTACCTCGCTGCTGGCCATGGTCGACGCTGCCGTGGGCGGCAAGACCGGCATCAACACCGCCGAAGGCAAGAACCTGGTGGGCGCATTCCACCCGCCAGCAGGCGTGCTCGCCGATCTGGACGCGCTGGCCACCTTGCCGAAGAACGAGCTGGTGACCGGCATGGCCGAGATCGTCAAGTGCGGATTCATCGCCGATGAACGCATCCTGGAACTGATCGAAGAAGATCCAGCCGATGCCGTCGAGCCAACCAGCGACCGCCTGCGCGAACTGGTCGAGCGCACCATCGCCGTGAAGGTCGACGTGGTTTCCCGCGACTTGAAGGAAGCCGGCGACCGCGAATTCCTGAACTACGGACACACCCTGGCCCACGCCATCGAGCTGTCCGAGCGCTACCAGATGCGCCACGGCGCCGCCGTGTCCATCGGCCTGGCCTTCGCCGCCGAATTGGGCCGCTCGGTCGGCTACACCTCCGATGCCGTGGCCGATCGCCATGTCGCGATCCTCAAGTCCCTTGGCCTGCCGACCACCTACCGCAATGACCGTTGGGCTGCACTGCTCGATGGCATGAAGCGCGACAAGAAGGCCCGCGGCAGCCAGCTGCGCTTCGTCGTGCTGGAAGAAATCGGCAAACCGCGCATCTACGAAGTCCCCGATAATTCGCTGCTCTTCGCCGCCTACCAGGAAATCGGGGAGTAACTACATGGTCGACCACACCGCATACGCCATTGACGTCGCATCGGTAAACCGCGAAGGTGTCGGCACCGCCGTAGAGGGCGTGCTGATCGACCCGGAAACGCTGAAGCCCTACATCTCCGACGAGGCCGCGGCCGAGCAGCAGCTGCTGGTCGGTTCACCTACCGACCAGGTCATGGTGCTGCTGGCTCGTGGCGAGCTGGCGAAAGCCGGCGAGCTGATCGCCGAATCGCGTTTCGTGGATCCAACCAACGCCCACCTGCGCGTGCTGGACACCGAGCTGACCCGCATGCAGGGTGACTTTGATCGCGCGATCAATCGCCTGCGCAAGCTGGCCGAGGAATTCGCCGGCACCGCATACGAACCGCTGATCCACCACCACGCTGGCCTGTCCTTCTTCGCGAAGGGCGATTTCAAGGCGGCGGCAACCCGTTTCCGCAAAGCCCTGGATCTGCGCATCGCGCTGGACGACGACGCGTACCTGGTCAACGCGGCAAGCACCTGCATGCAAATTGCCGAGGAGCGCGCCGCGCAGTAATGCGCGCCACCGCGCAAAACCCTTTGTGCCGCATGGCGCGTAGGGTAAACTTGGAGATGGATTTTTGATAATGCCGGCGCTAGCTGGCGAAAATAGAGGATTGAGGAACCGTGGCGGATACAACTGACATCAAGAATGGACAGGTCATCAAGATCGATGGCCAGCTTTGGACCATCATTGACTTCCAGCACGTCAAGCCAGGCAAGGGCGGCGCATTCGTTCGCACCAAGATGCGCAACGTCATGACCGGCAAGGTCTTGGACAAAACCTACAACGCTGGCACCAAGATCGAGCTGGCCACCGTTGACCGCCGCGATTACCAGTACCTCTACCAGGATGGCGAAGACTACGTCTTCATGAACCTGGAAGATTACGACCAGATCACCGTTTCCGGCAACACCGTTGGCGATGCAGCAGGCTTCCTGCTGGAGAACCAGGAACTGACCATCGCAATGTACGATGGCAGCCCGCTGTACCTGGAACTGCCAGCTTCGGTCATCCTGGAAATCACCTACACCGAGCCGGGCCTGCAGGGCGACCGCTCGTCGGCCGGCACCAAGCCAGCAACCCTGGAAACCGGCAAGGAAATCCAGGTTCCGCTGTTCGTTGAGCAGAACACCAAGGTGAAGGTTGACACCCGCACCGGCGATTACCTGGGTCGTGTCAACTAGTGAGAGCCCGCGCCAAAGCCCGTCGCCGAGCCCTTGAGTTCCTGTTCGAGGCCGAAGCCCGCGATGTCAATCCGCTGGCCGTAGCCATCGCACGACGGGAAAACTCGGACATCGTACTCAACGAGTACTCGCTGACGATCATCGAAGGCGTAACCGCCCACCTGGACCGCATTGACGAAGTTCTCGAGAGCTACGTCAAGGACTGGACCATCGAGCGCATGCCAGCGGTTGACCGCAGCGCACTGCGCATCGGCGTGTGGGAGCTGCTTTACAACGATGACGTTCCCGATGCCGTAGCCGTGGCCGAAGCCGTGGTGAACGTCCGGGAATTGTCCACCGATGAATCGCCGGAGTTCGTCAATGGCGTTTTGGGTCGCATCCAGAGCGTCAAGGACACCCTGGTCGACTAATTCGATCCTCATCATTCCGAGCCCGGGCCGGAACCCCCTTTTGCGGGGTTCGGGCCCGGGCTTTTTTGCGTTCTGCCCTTGCCCGCAGCTGGCGCAGCGGCGAGGATAGGGCGCATGAACCAGATCCCCGAACGCTGGAGCGAATCCGTACTGGTGCCCGACATGTGGCTGGACCCCGCCCAGGATCCCCGGGAAGCGGGCGAAGCCGATCCGTTAGGGGAACGGGCCACCTGCCAGCGCTATCTGCGCGACTACCGGCTGACCATCGAGCTCAAATGCCAGGGGCTCGATGCCCGGCAGTTGGCCACGCGATCGGTCCCGCCCTCCACGCTCAGCCTGCTTGGGCTGCTGCGCCATCTGGGTGAAGTGGAGCGGGACTGGCGCAACTGGATAACCCGGGGCAATCTTGCAGCCAGGATCTACGGCCCGCCGGAATCCGATTTCGACGGGGCGCGCCCCGAGACCGCCCAGGTGACGCAAGCGCTGCAAATCCTGCATGAGGAGCAGCGCGCCACCGACCTGGCCCTGGACTCCTTCCCGGACCTCGGCCAGCGCGCAGGATCCGAGCAGGTAGTGGTCCGCGAACTGCTGGTGCACCGCATCGAGGAATACGCGCGGCACAGCGGGCACGCGGATCTGCTGCGCGAATGCCTGGACGGTCGCGTGGGCCAGTAATGCAGCAGAAAATCCGTGCCCATGCCACTTCGCCGGTGTGTCGATCGCAACACATCTGCGCGCGGGGCCAAGGCCAACCGTAGGGATCTGCGTGGTTCTGCCGGTCGCACGAAGCCCCCAGCGGATCCCTGTGACCGATCCCATGCTCCATTCAGTGTCATGCATAGGTTTCCGCTAGGGAATCGGCTCCCGCTCGTGATAATTTGAGTTAGCAATATTCCTTTAAATCCCGTCCCGTGAGGCGGAGAAGGGAGAGGTGCACAGCATGAATGAAAATTCAATGCCAGATGCTGCCCGCACGGTACTAACCGGCGACGACATCGAACGTGTACTCACTCGCGTAGCCTTCGAGATCATCGAGGCCAACAAAGGCACCGACGACCTGGTGCTCCTTGGCATTCCCAGCCGGGGTTTCCCGCTGGCACAGCGGTTGGCATCGCGAATCGCGGCCACCGCCCCCGGCAACCTGGACCCGGCATCCCTGGTCGGCCAGCTGGACATCACCATGTACCGTGATGATCTGCGCCACTCCACCACCCGCACCCCGTCGCCGACGCGCCTGCCAGCAGGCGGCATCGAAGGCAAGGTCGTAGTCCTGGTTGACGACGTCCTGTACTCCGGGCGCACCATCCGCGCCGCCTTGGATGCCTTGGCCGACTGGGGCCGCCCGCGCATCGTGCGGCTGGCCGTCCTGGTTGACCGCGGGCATCGGGAACTTCCCATCCGCGCCGATCATGTGGGCAAGAACCTGCCGACAGCGAAAAGCGAAAAGGTGCGCGTGCACCTGGCGGAAATCGATGGGAAAAACGAAGTCGTGATCGAGGGCGCCGCGTGAAACACCTGCTATCCACCGCGGACCTGACCCGCGAAGAAGCCATCGCCATCCTGGATATCGCCGAAGAGATGCGCGAGTCCTCG
Organism: Glutamicibacter sp.; assembly: GCF_050701915.1. Lineage (NCBI taxonomy): Bacteria > Bacillati > Actinomycetota > Actinomycetes > Micrococcales > Micrococcaceae > Glutamicibacter > Glutamicibacter sp. Next base: position 16,775 of record NZ_JBOGEG010000007.1, read on the forward strand.
ACCCGTGCCATCAAGAAGCTTCCAGCCCTGCGCGGGCGCACCGTGGTGAACCTCTTCTTCGAGGACTCCACCCGCACCCGGATTTCCTTCGAAGCCGCAGCCAAGCGATTGAGCGCCGACGTGATCAACTTCTCGGCGAAGGGATCGAGCGTTTCCAAGGGCGAGTCGCTGAAGGACACCGCCCAGACCCTGCTGGCCATTGGCGCCGACGCAGTGGTCATCCGCCACCCGGATTCCGGCGCCCCGGCCCGGCTTGCTGCCACGGACTGGATCGGCCTGCCGATCGTCAACGCCGGCGACGGCACGCACGAGCATCCCACCCAGGCGCTGCTGGACGCGTTCACCCTGCGCCGCCAGGTGGCATTGCGCGAAGGCACCAGCCCGGCAGGCCGCGGACTGGACGGGCTGAAGGTCGCGATCGTCGGGGATATCCTGCATTCGCGCGTAGCCCGCTCCAACCTGTGGCTGCTGAACACCCTCGGTGCCGAAGTCACCATGGTGGCGCCACCGACCCTGCTGCCTTTCGGCGCCGAGTCCTGGCCCTGCGCCATCAGCTACGACCTGGACGCAGTGATCGCATCGGGCGTTGACGCGCTGATGATGCTGCGCGTGCAGGGCGAGCGGATGAACGCCGCCTACTTCCCGAACCCCCGCGAATACTCGCGCTACTGGGGACTGGACGATGCGCGCCTGGCCGAATTGGACGCCGCGGGCGCCGAAACCCTGATCATGCACCCGGGCCCGATGAACCGCGGCCTGGAAATCTCCTCGGCTGCCGCGGACTCGCCGCGCTCCACCGTGCTCGACCAGGTCACCAATGGCGTGGCCGTGCGCATGGCCAGCCTCTACATGCTCCTCTCCGGCGACCTGATCTGAAGGAAGAAACCATGAACTACTTGATCCAGCAGGCCTCCATCCTCGGCGGCGAACCGGCCGACGTGCTGATCGCAGACGGCAAGATCGCCCAGCTGGGCAGCATCGCTGCCCCCGGCGATGCCCAAGTCATCGACGCGAGGAATCTCGTGCTCCTGCCCGGACTCGTCGACACCCACACGCACCTGCGCGAGCCAGGCCGCGAAGACGCCGAGACCGTGGAAACCGGCTCCCGGGCCGCGGCCCGCGGCGGCTACACCGCCGTGCACGCGATGGCCAACTCCACCCCGGTAGCCGACACCGCCGGCGTCGTCGAGCAGGTCTACGAATTGGGCCGCAAGGCAGGCTGGGTGGATGTCCGCCCGGTCGGCGCGGTGACCGTCGGGCTGGCCGGCAAGCAGCTGAGCGAGATCGGCGCGATGGCCGATTCCCGCGCCCAGGTGAAGATGTTCTCCGATGACGGCATCTGCGTCTGGGACCCGCTGCTGATGCGCCGCGCCCTGGAATACGTGAAGGCCTTCGACGGCGTCATCGCCCAGCACGCCCAGGAACCGCGCCTGACCGAAGGCGCCCAGATGAACGAGGGCGAAGTCTCCTCCATCCTGGGCATGCCCGGTTGGCCAGCGGTCGCCGAGGAATCGATCATCGCCCGCGATGTGCTCCTGGCCGAGCACGTCGGCGCCCGCCTGCACGTGTGCCACGTGTCCACGGCCGGCTCGGTGGAGATCATCCGCTGGGCCAAGGCCCGCGGCATCCAGGTCACCGCGGAGGTCACCCCGCACCACCTGCTGCTGACCGACGAGAAGGTCCGCACCTACGACCCGGTCTTCAAGGTCAACCCGCCGCTGCGCCGCGAAGAAGACGTGATGGCGCTGCGCGCCGGCGTTGCCGACGGCACCATCGACGTGATCGGCACCGACCACGCCCCGCACCCGTCCGAGGCCAAGGACTGCGAGTGGGGAGCGGCCGCCATGGGCATGACCGGGCTGGAGACCGCGCTGTCCATCGTGCAGCACACGCTGGTCGACACCGGGCTGATGGGCTGGCAGGGCGTTGCCCGCATTACCTCCGAGGTGCCCGCGCAGATCGGCCGCGTTGCCGACCAGGGCCGCCCGATCGCGATCGGCGAGCCCGCCAACCTGACCCTCGTGGACCCGGCAGCCCGCTGGATCGTTGATCCGGCCGCCATGGCCACCAAGGGGCGCAACTCGCCGTTCGCCGGCATGGAGCTGCCAGGATCGGTGCGCGCCACCTTCTTCCACGGCCACGCCACCGTGCTCGATGGCCAGCTGGCTACCCCGAGGACGGCCAATGCCTGAGGGAGCACTGACCCCGGTCATCTGGACGATCGTCGCGATCGTCGCAGGCGTGGGCCTGATCCTTCTCGGGTGGCGGAACCTCAAGGCCCGGCAGTCCGCGATTCCTGAGCCTTTCGAGGACTTCGCCGACCAGGTGGAGCACAGTTTCGCAGGCATGTACGTGGTCACCACCGGATTCGACGACTGGCTGGCCCGCATCGCGGTCCATGACCTCGGTGTGCGCACCAACGCCACCTTGGAACTGGGACGCGAAGGGCTGCACCTGATCCGTTCCGGAGCCCGCGATGTGCACATCCCATGGGAGCACTACGAGGACGTGAAGCGCAGCAACGGGATGATCGGCAAGGTCGTGGAGAAGAACGGCCTGATCGTCATCACCTGGAACAAGGACGGCTTCACCTTCGATACCGGATTCCGTCCCCGCTACCACGAGGACACCCCAAAGATTTATCAGTTGCTGGCGTCGCACAACGACGTAAGCCGAGCAGGAGACAAATAAGTGAATTCCCTGAGCAACCTACCAGCCGTGTTGGTACTTGAAGATGGTCGCATCTTCCGCGGGCGCAGCTATGGCGCCGTGGGCACCACCCTGGGTGAAGCAGTGTTCACCACCGGCATGACCGGCTACCAGGAAACCCTGACTGACCCGTCCTACGCGCACCAGATCATCGTGCAGACCTTCCCGCACATCGGCAACACCGGCGTGAACTCGGAAGACCCGGAATCCACCCGCATGTGGGCTGCCGGCTACGTGGTGCGCGACGCCGCCCGACGGCCTAGCAACTGGCGCAGCGAGCGCACCTTGGATGCAGACCTGGTCGAATACGGCATCGTCGGCATCCAGGGCGTGGACACCCGCGCGCTGACCCGCCACCTGCGCGACGCTGGCGCAATGAAGTCCGGCATCTTCTCCGGCGATGACGCCGCGAAGACCGACGCCGAACTGGTTGCCCTGGTCAAGGCGCAGCCGTCGATGGCGGGACGCAACATCTCCGCCGAGGTTTCGGTGGACACCGCCTACATCGTCGAGCCAGCCGACCACGGCTACGAGGGCGAGGCCAAGCACACCGTGGCCGCGATCGACCTGGGCATGAAGTCGATGACCCCGCACCGCCTGGCCGAGCGCGGCCTGCGCGTGCACGTGCTGCCGTACAACGCCACCCTGGAAGACATCCAGGCCACCGGCGCCGAGGGCGTCTTCTTCTCCAACGGCCCGGGTGACCCTGCCACGGCCACCACCCAGGTGGAGCTGGTCCGTTCGGTGCTCGATGCCGGCATGCCGTACTTCGGCATCTGCTTCGGCAACCAGATCCTGGGCCGCGCGCTGGGCTTCGACACCTACAAGCTGCGCTTCGGCCACCGCGGCATCAACCAGCCGGTGATGGACAAGGCCACCGGCCGCGTGGAGATCACCAGCCAGAACCACGGCTTCGCCGTCGACGCGCCGATCGAAGGCGCCGTCACCGCGCCGGTCGAGCGCTTCGGCAAGGTCGAGGTCTCGCACTACTCGCTGAACGACCACGTGGTCGAGGGCCTGTCCTGCCTGGACATCCCGGCCTTCTCCGTGCAGTACCACCCAGAGGCCGCATCCGGCCCCCACGATGCCGCCTACCTCTTTGACCGCTTCATGACCGCGTTGGATTCCGCCGCAGAAAAGGACAGCAAGTAATGCCTAAGCGCACCGATCTGAAATCAGTTCTCGTCATCGGTTCGGGTCCGATCGTCATCGGCCAGGCCGCTGAATTCGACTACTCCGGCACCCAGGCCCTGCGCGTGCTGAAGGAGGAGGGCCTGCGGGTCATCCTGGTCAACTCCAACCCGGCCACCATCATGACCGACCCGGAATTCGCCGACGCCACCTACGTCGAGCCGATCACCCCCGAGGTCGTCGAGAAGATCATCGCCAAGGAACGCCCCGATGCGATCCTGCCGACCCTGGGCGGCCAGACCGCGCTGAACACCGCCATCGCCCTGGACAAGTCCGGCGCCCTGGCCAAGTACGACGTCGAGCTGATCGGCGCGAACATCGAAGCCATCGAGCTGGGCGAGGACCGCGAGAAGTTCAAGGGCGTCGTGGAGCGCTGCGGCGCCGAATCGGCCCGCTCGGTCATCGTGCACACCCTGGACGAGGCCTTCGCCGCCGTCGAGGAACTGAACTACCCGGTGGTCGTCCGCCCGTCGTTCACCATGGGCGGCCTGGGTTCGGGCATGGCCTACAACCCGGAGGACCTGCGCCGCATCGCGGGCGCCGGCCTGCAGTACTCGCCAACCACCGAGGTGCTCCTTGAGGAGTCCATCCTGGGCTGGAAGGAATACGAGCTGGAGATGATGCGCGACAAGAACGACAACGTCGTGGTCGTCTGCTCCATCGAGAACTTCGATCCGGTCGGCGTGCACACCGGCGACTCGATCACCGTCGCCCCGGCGATGACCCTGACCGACCGCGAATACCAGAAGCTGCGCGACATCTCGATCGCGGTCATCCGCGAAGTCGGCGTGGACACCGGCGGCTGCAACATCCAGTTCGCCATCGAGCCGGATACCGGCCGCGTGGTGGTCATCGAGATGAACCCGCGCGTCTCGCGCTCCTCGGCACTGGCCTCCAAGGCCACCGGCTTCGCGATCGCCAAGATCGCCACCAAGTTGGCCGTGGGCTACACCCTGGATGAGATCCCCAACGACATCACCCAGAAGACCCCGGCCTCCTTCGAGCCGGCCCTGGACTACGTGGTCGTCAAGGTCCCGCGCTTCGCCTTCGAGAAGTTCCCGGCAGCGGACAAGACCCTGACCACCACCATGAAGTCGGTGGGCGAAGCGATGGCCCTGGGCCGCAACTTCACCGAAGCGCTGCAGAAGGCCCTGCGCTCCTTGGAGCAGAAGGGCTCCGAGCTGTCCTTCGAGCCGATCCCGGAAGCCGAGCACGAGGCCGTGCTGGCCTCGATCGTGAAGGGATCGACCGAACGCCTGTCGCTGGTCCAGCGCCTGCTGTTCTCCGGCGTGTCCATCGAGAAGCTGTTCGAAACCACCGCGATCGACCCGTGGTACCTGGACCAGCTGCAGCTGATCAACGAGGTCGCGCAGCTGGTGGCAGCGAACAAGCACCTGCCGGAGCACGTGCTGCGCGAAGCCAAGCGCCACGGCTTCTCCGATGTGCAGCTGGCCCAGCTCACCGGAAAGGCCGAAGCCGTTATCCGCGGCATCCGCCACGCCCTGGGCGTGCGCCCGGTCTACAAGACCGTGGACACCTGCGCCGCCGAGTTCGAGGCCTTCACCCCTTACATGTACTCCTCGTACGATGAAGAGACCGAGCTGGCGCAACACGAGAAGAAATCGGTCATCATCCTGGGCTCGGGCCCGAACCGCATCGGCCAGGGCATCGAGTTCGACTACTCCTGCGTCCACGCGGTGATGGCGCTGCGCGCCGAGGGCTACGAGACCGTCATGGTCAACTGCAACCCCGAGACCGTCTCCACCGACTACGACATCTCCGATCGCCTCTACTTCGAGCCGCTGACCTTGGAGGATGTCCTGGAGGTCATCCACGCTGAAGAGGAAACCGGCGGCGTGCTGGGCGTGTTCGTCCAGCTTGGCGGCCAGACCCCGCTGAAGCTCGCCGCCGAGCTGAAGGCTGCCGGCGTGCCGATCCTGGGCACCTCGCCCGAGGCCATCGACCTGGCCGAGCACCGCGGCGCCTTCCAGCAGGTGCTGGATAACGCCGGGCTGGTGGCGCCGAAGAACGGCACCGCGGTGTCCTTCGCCGATGCCAAGACCATCGCCGACTCCATCGGCTACCCGGTGCTGGTTCGCCCTTCCTACGTGCTGGGCGGGCGCGGCATGGAGATCGTGTACGACGAGGCCAACCTCGAGCGCTACATCTTGAACGCGACCGAAATCACCGTGGACCACCCGGTACTGGTGGACCGCTTCCTGGAAGACGCCATCGAGATCGATGTCGACGCCCTGTTCGACGGCACCGACCTGTACGTCGGCGGCATCATGGAGCACATCGAGGAAGCCGGCATCCACTCCGGCGACTCGGCCTGCACCCTGCCTCCGATCACCCTGGGCGCCGATGTGCGCGACCGCGTGAAGGAAGCCACCCGTGCGATCGCCGAAGGCGTGGGCGTGCGTGGCCTGATCAACATCCAGTTCGCCCTGGCCAGCGACATCCTGTACGTGATCGAAGCGAACCCGCGTGCATCGCGCACCGTGCCATTCACCTCGAAGGCTACCGGCGTGCAGCTGTCCAAGGTCGCCGCGCTGATCGGCGTGGGCCGGACCCTGGCCGAGATGCGCGGCAGCTACCTGCCAGCATCCGGCGATGGCGCGCACCTGCCGGAATCGGCGGCGATCGCGGTCAAGGAAGCAGTCATGCCGTTCGCCCGCTTCCGCACCCCGGAGGGCAAGGTCGTCGACTCGCTGCTCGGCCCTGAAATGCGCTCCACCGGCGAAGTCATGGGCATCGACAAGTACTTCGACACAGCTTTCGCCAAGTCGCAGGCCGCAGCGAATAACCCGCTGCCAACCGGCGGCAAGGTCTTCGTCTCGGTCACCAACCGCGACAAGCGTTCGATCGTCCTGCCGGTCAAGCACCTGGCAGACAACGGCTTCGAGATCATCTCCACCGGCGGCACCGCAGAAGTGCTGCGCCGCAACGGCATCCCGACCCAGGTGGTCGGCAAGCTGCACGAAGGCGGAGAGTCCATTGTCGATTTGATCGTTGCCGGGCAGATCGGCCTGATCCTGAACACCCCGTCGGGTTCGGATGCACGTGGCGATGGCTACGAAATCCGCGCCGCCGCGACTTCGGTCGGCACCCCGGTCATCACCACCGTGGCGGAGTTCAACGCTTCGGTCCAGGCGATCGATGCCCTGCGCGAGTACGAGTGGGATGTCACCAGCTTGCAGGTGCACGACGCCAACCTGAACGCGGCGCGCAATGCCTAAGCCGATCCCATTCGGGCAGCGGCTGCGTTCAGCCATGCAGGCTTCCGGCCCGCTGTGCGTGGGGATCGATCCCCACCCGGCGCTGCTGGAAGCCTGGGGGCTGGAGGATACGGCCGAGGGTGTGCGATCTTTCTCACTGACCGTCGTGGAAGCGATGGCCGGTGCGGCGGCAATCCTGAAGCCCCAGGTTGCCCTGTACGAGCGTTTCGGGTCCAAGGGATTTGCCGCGTTGGAAGAAACCTTGAGTGTGGCGAAGTCCGCTGGACTGCTCACGCTGGCCGACGCCAAGCGCGGGGATATCGGTTCGACCATGGCGGCGTACGCGACTGCATGGCTCGATGATGCTTCTCCGCTGGCTGCAGATGCGGTGACTTTGAGCCCATATCTGGGTTATGAATCGCTGCGTCCGGCACTGGATTTGGCTGCTGAAACCGGCAGGGGAGTGTTCGTTCTCGGACTGACTTCCAACCCAGAGGGGCCGTCTGTGCAGCACGTCGGTGGGGAAAACTCGGTTGCTAAATCAATTATTGACCAAGTCACTGCGGATAATGCATATGCAGAAGATTTAGGACATGTCGGGTTGGTTGTCGGTGCGACCATCGGGGACGCACCGGCCAAGCTCGGAATTGATCTGGCAGCCTCCAAGGCTCCGCTGCTCACTCCGGGACTCGGGGCCCAGGGTGCCACGGCGGCGGATATTGCCAAGTCATTCGCCTCCAGCTACGGCCAGGTATTGGGCACGAGCAGCAGGGACATCCTCAAAGAGGGGCCGAATAAGGCCGCTCTGAGGGAAAAAGCCCTGCGGGTTCGGGACGAATTGCTGGCAGCTAGCTAGCAAAAAATTTGAATAAGTGACATAGGCGCGTTGTGGCTATTAGAGTTTCTAGTAGCCACAACGCGTTTAGTCTTGCAAAAGCAGCGTTAGCTCGCTATGTTTCTCAACATAAGCCTTAGTCCACTACAACTGAAGGATGGCTGAACGATGGTACTGCGAGAACTCTCTGACGAAGATCGTATCCGCGCCCGCGCCAAGGCACTCGCCGCACGCACTCGTCGTGCAGAAATCAAGGCGGAGTTCAGTGCCGGCAAAATTTCCATCACCGAGGTACTAGACTTGGTATACGAAGATGAAGCCGTGGGACGCATGCGTGTCATGGACCTTCTGGAATCGGTACCGGGCGTAGGTGAAGTACGCGCGGCAAACTTGCTGGAGCGACTTGGCATTTCCCCTTCCCGCCGTCTGCGCGGACTGGGACGCAAGCAGCGCACCGCAATCACCGAGCACTTCAAGCAAAGCCCGCCAAAAACGAAAGTGTAGTCAATGACCGCTGCGTCGGTAACTGTTCTAGCCGGCCCCACGGCAGTAGGCAAGGGCACCGTCTCTACCTACATCCGCGATAACTATCCAGATGTCTGGCTCTCGGTGTCCGCAACGACCCGAAACGCAAGGCCAGGGGAGCAGGACGGAGTCCACTACTTCTTCGTGGGCCCCGAGCGCTTCCAGTCCCTGGTTGAGGAAGGCCAGATGCTGGAATGGGCTGTTGTCCATGGCCAGAACAGCTACGGCACGATTCGATCGACGGTTGAAGATGCAGTGGCAGAGGGCAAGAAGGTCCTGCTGGAAATCGATTTGCAGGGTGCGCGCCAGGTCAAGGAGTCGATGCCCGAGGCAAAATTCGTCTTCTTGGCCCCGCCATCATGGGACGAATTGGTGCGCCGCCTTGTGGGACGCGGCACTGAAACGGCCGAGGAACAGCAGCGCCGCCTAGAAACCGCTAAACTAGAACTTGCAGCGGAATCTGAATTCGACGTGACCATCGTCAACGACGATGTCGCACGTGCCGCCGAAGAGCTTGTAGCCCTCATGGGGCTAAAGAACGACAAATAGGGAGTCCTGTGTCCAACCCAGAGGGAATCATTAACCCATCGATCGACTCGTTGCTTGAGACCAACGACTCGAAGTACGCCATTGTGCTGAACTCGGCCAAGCGTGCACGCCAGATCAACGCCTACTACGCGCAGCTGAACGAAGGCCTGTTCGAGTACGTAGGCCCACTGGTAGAAACCAAGCTGAACGAGAAGCCGCTGACCATCGCCTTGCGCGAGCTGGACGACAACCTGCTGAAGGTTACCCCAGCCGAGGTCATCGAGGACTAATCGAAAAGTCGGCGCCCCTAAGCGGGCGCCTTCTTTTTCGTTAAGCTCCTTTTCTCCCGCACCCACCTCATCACCGCACCGAATCCTCGAGGAAGTACTTCGTGAAGCGAATTGTCCTAGGCGTTTCCGCTGGTATCGCCGCCTACAAGTCAGTACTCCTGCTGCGCTTGCTGCGCGAAGCCGGGCACCACGTCGACGTGATCCCAACCCGGAACGTCGCCAACTTCGTGGGCAACGCCACCTGGGAAGCCCTATCTGGAAATCCGGTGACCTCGAACGTGTTCGACGCGGTGGATTCGGTCAATCACGTGCGCCTCGGCCAGCAGGCCGATCTGGTGATGGTCGTGCCGGCCACCGCGGACGTCATGGCCAAGGCCGCTGCGGGAATCGCTGACGACCTTCTCACCGGGACCTTGCTGGCTACGCGGGCTCCGGTAGTGATGGCCCCTGCCATGCACACCGAAATGTGGCAGCACCAGGCCACCGTCGCGAATGTGCAGACCCTGCGGGATCGCGGCGTGCGGGTGATCGAGCCCGCTTCCGGGCGGCTGACCGGCAAGGATTCGGGTCCGGGCCGGCTTCCGGAACCCGATGAAATTTTCGCCGCAATCCAGGATCTGCTCGCCGATCCGGTGCTGGCCGGCACCAAGGTCTTGATCACCGCCGGCGGCACCCGTGAACCGCTGGATCCGGTGCGTTTCCTGGGTAACCGCTCGTCGGGCCGCCAGGGGGTCGCGCTGGCACAGGCTGCCCGTGATGCCGGGGCCGAGGTCACGTTGATCGCTACGCATCTGGAAGTGCCCGCGCCGCATGGCGTGCGGCTGGTGCACGCCTCCAGCGCGCTGGAGCTGCGCGAGGCGGTCTTCGACTGCGCTGAGGGCCAGGATGTGCTGATCATGAATGCCGCCGTCGCCGATTTCCGTCCGGCAAGAATCGAAAACTCGAAGATCAAGAAGCGCGATGAGCATTCGGCGCCGGTCATCGAACTGGTCCGCAACCCGGACATCCTCGCCGAGCTGGTCGGCGCCCGTAGCCGGAATCCGGAACTGCCGCCGTTCATTGTCGGGTTTGCCGCCGAGACCGGGGACGAGCAGGGGACCGTACTGGAATACGGCCGGGCCAAGCTGAACCGCAAGGGCTGCGAAATGCTCGTGGTCAACGAGGTGGGCGCGTCCCTGACCTTCGGGCAGGAAACCAACAGCATCCAGGTGCTTTTCGCCGGTCGCGCCGACTCGGTGCAGGCCTCGGGCAGCAAGCTCGAGGTAGCCCGCGTGGTCATCGAGCAGATTTCGAATGCAACAAAAAGTCATGCAGCTGTAACAAAGTGAGTGGCGCCATACGGTGCTTGTTCACGAAACGTACCAGATCTGCTTACCGGTCCCAGAGACCAGATAGAGTTATACGGTGACTTCAACAACCCCTGAACTTCGTCTTTTCACCTCGGAATCCGTGACCGAGGGCCACCCGGACAAGATTTGCGACCAGATTTCGGACGCGATCCTCGACGCCATGCTGGCGCAGGATCCGGACTCGAAGGTCGCCGTCGAGACCCTGACCACCACCGGGCTGGTGCACGTCGCCGGCGAGGTGACCACCAATGGCTACGTGGAGATCCCCGAGATCGTCCGCAAGACCATCCTGGACATCGGCTACGATTCCTCGGCCAACGGCTTTGACGGTGCGCGCTGCGGCGTGTCCGTGTCGATCGGCCAGCAGTCCCAGGAAATCCACGATGGCGTCTTCAACTCGCTGGAGTCGCGCGAAGGCACGGCCAAGGATCCCCGCGACATGCAGGGTGCCGGCGACCAGGGCCTGATGTTCGGCTATGCCTCGGATGAGACCGAGTCGCTGATGCCGACCCCGATTTTCCTTGCGCACCGCCTTTCCGAACGCCTGACCCAGGTCCGCAAGAACGGCCGCATGCCGCTGCTGCGCCCGGATGGCAAGACCCAGGTCACCATCGGCTACGACGGCGACAAGCCGGTCTCCGTGGACACCGTGGTCGTTTCCAGCCAGCACGCCGCCGAATACGAGCTGGCGACCCTGAAAGCCGACCTGCACGAAGAGGTCGTCACCCCGATCCTGGAGCGTTCGGGCCTGGACACCTCGAACACCAAGATCATCCTGAACCCATCGGGCCCGTTCATCATCGGCGGCCCGGTCGGCGATGCCGGCTTGACCGGCCGCAAGATCATCGTGGACACCTATGGCGGCTTCGCCCGCCACGGTGGCGGCGCCTTCTCCGGCAAGGACCCTTCTAAGGTCGACCGCTCGGCTGCCTACGCGATGCGCTGGGTGGCCAAGAACGTGGTCGCTGCTGGCCTGGCACGCCGTGCAGAGGTCCAGGTGGCCTACGCGATCGGCGTGGCCCGTCCGGTGGGCCTGTACGTGGAGACCTTCGGCACCGAGACCGTTGATCCGGCCAAGATCACCAAGGCCATCAACGAGGTGTTCGACCTGCGCCCGCTGGGCATCATCGAAGACCTGGACTTGAAGCGCCCGATCTACCGCAAGACCGCTGCCCACGGCCACTTCGGCCGCGAGGACAACGACTTCACCTGGGAGAAGCTGGACCGCGTCGACGCCCTGCGCAGCTGGTTCAACGCCTAGGATCAGAGCGTGCAGCAAGATGCCCTCATCTCAGCACCCGAGCCGGCCCGCCTCAAGCGGGTTGCCCGGGTGCTGATTGATTCTTCCCTACCGCACCTGGACCGCTTCTTCGACTACGAGATTCCGCCCTCGATGGCCCAAGACGCCGTGGCGGGGGTGCGCGTCAAGGTGCCCTTCGGGCCACAGCTGCTCTCCGGATTCATCGTTGAGGTGCTCGAGGACCACGCGCCGGAAATGAAGCTGCGGCCGCTGGCCAAACTGGTCAGCACCCAGGTGGCGCTGTACCCGGAAATTGTGTCCGCCGCGCAAGAGATTGCGACCCGCTATGCCGGAACCCTGTGGGATGTGGTGCGTCTTGCCGTGCCCGCCCGCGCGGCCAAGGTCGAAAAAGAGGAACTGGCCACCGTCGCGCCGCTGCTGCCCGAAGCACCGAACCAGCTCTCCCACTACGAGCACGGCGCCCAGGCGCTTGCCGCCTGGGGCGGTGGCGAAACCCTGCGGGCCGTTGCCACCTGGGTGCCGAATTTCTATGGTGCCTGGCCGGGGTTCTTGATGGATGCGGCCCGTCCGGTGCTTGAGCGCGGCCAGCGCGTGCTGCTGATCGTGCCCGATGCGCGCGATCTGCGATTGCTGGGCAGCTACCTCGATGAGCACTTCGGCGCCGAGTCCTATGCGCGCCTGCAGGCCGATGACGGGCCGACCCCGCGCTACCGCAACTTCCTGCGTGCCATCGGAGGTCATGTGCAGATCGTCATCGGCACCCGCTCGGCGGCGCTGTGCCACGTGCCCGGGCTGGAACTGATGATCGTGTGGCAGGACGCGGACCAGTCGCACCGCGAACAGCGCGCACCCTACCAGCACAGCCGCGAGGTGGCGTTGCTGCGCAGCCAGCAAGCCGGCATCTCCATGCTGATCGCTTCGCCATCGCGCTCGGTCGAGGCCCAGCGGCTGGTGGCGACCGGCTGGGCCACCGAGCTGAAGGTTCCCCGCGACCTGTTGCGTGCGCAAACCGCGCGCATTGTGGCCACCACCAATGATTTCGAGCTCGAGCGCGACCCGGTGCTGGCCCGGGCCCGCATCCCTTCGCTGGCCTGGCGGGAAGCCACCAAGGCGCTGGAATCCGGCCCGGTGCTGGTGCAGGTGGCGCGCACCGGGTTCATGCCGGCGCTGGCCTGCCAGGATTGCCGGACTCCGGCGCGCTGCACTGCCTGCCAAGGACCGCTGCACATCGCCGGCAAGGGCTCGCATGTGGCTTGCCGCTGGTGCGCCGAGCAATACCACGACTACCGGTGCGTGCACTGCGCCTCGCCGCGGATTCGGGCCGCCAGCATCGGCGCCGATCGCACCGCCGAAGAACTCGGGCTGGCGTTCCCCAAGGTCAACGTTATTTCTTCCACCGGAGCAAAGCCCGTGGACAAGATTCCCGGCAAACCGGCGCTGGTCGTCGCTACGCCAGGGGTCGAACCATTTGCCGAATCCGGCTACGCCGCGGTGCTGCTGCTCGATGCCGACAAGATGATGGCCCACGATTCGCTGCGCAACGCCGAAGAAGTCATCTCCCGCTGGTTCACCGCCGCCTCCATGGCCCGTTCTGGCGGTGTTGTGGTGCTCACCGGCAATCCGAGCCCTGCCGGGGCCGCGCTGGTGCGCTATGACCCGGCGAGCTTCGCCGAACGCGAATTGGCCGAGCGCCGCGAGGTGGGGTTGCCCCCGGCGGTACGCAGCGCGGTGATTTCAGGACTGGGCGCCGAACGGCTGGTCGCTAATCTTGACCCGGAAACCCGGGAGCGCGTGCAAATCCACGGCCCGACGGTGATAGACGGGCCCCCGGCCCAGCACCGCTACGTGCTCTTCTTCTCCTACGCCGATGGGCCGGCGGTGACCAAGGCGCTGCGCCACCTGCGCGCGAGCATGTCCGCGGCCAAGGACCCGGTCGTGAATATCGCTATCGACCCGGACGACGCGCTCTAGGATCCTGCCGCAGGCTTCTGAGCCCGGCCGGTTGCCAGCAGCTGCAGGAAGCCGTCGATGGCGGCGGCCGTTTCGGGCGCCTTCTCGTAGTGGATCAGGTGCCCGACGTTCTCGAGCATGACCAGTTGGGCGTTGGCGAAGCTGGCCCGCAGCGCCTCCTGGGTCTTCGCGGTGCCCAGTTCATCTTGCATGCCCCCGACCATCAGCGTCGGCATGCCCAGCGCAGGGGAGTAGTCCCCGACTGTTGCGCTGATCGAGGCGCGGTAGGACTGGGCCAATGTGGCACGCGAGTGGAAGCCGCCGAAGTAGGCGCGGTGCTGCTCGCGCACGTAGCCGCGGATTTCCGGGTCCCTGCTCTTGGTCATCACCAGGCTCATGGCGTCGCTGAACAGCTTGGAACGCAGCAGCGGTTCGCCGATGCGGGCCGGAAGCTTGGCGCACACCTCGTAGTAGGCGCTGGTGAGCTTGGCCAGCAGCGCCTGGTCGGACTCCAATGCCAGCTCGGAGATCGGGTTCAGCAAAACCAGCGCGGCAAAGCTGCGGACGGTGGCCAGCTTGGCGGCCACGATCGAGCCGAAGGAATGCCCCAGCAGGTGCACGGAGGAATCCAGCTGCAGCTCTTCGGCCAGCTGATTGAGCACGGCGGCGTACCCGTTGACGTCATGGGCCAGATCCACCATCGAGGTCGACGAGCCGAAGCCTGGAAGATCGGGAACGATCACCGTGTAGTGCTCCAGATGCGAGACGATGCGCGCCAGCCCGTGGTGGTCTCCGCGGAATCCGTGCACGGCATAGATCACCCCGCGGCAGGGCTGCTGGGCCGGGTGGGTGTAGACCCGGATTTCGGCACCGTTCAAATGGTGGGTGGTCACTAGCTGCTGTCGTGGGGCCATGGCTTTAACCCTACCCGTCCAGCAGCGCCAGGGCGGTGCCTTCGTCGATCACCAGGTCGGTGATCAGCCCGCCTTTGAGCGCACCGCGCACGGCCTGGAGCTTGCCGCGGCCGGCGATCACGCAGAAACGGGTCGGCACCTTGCGTAGGGCATCGAGGTTCGGCCCGGTGGAGCGGGCGTTGAGCGAAATGTTCGAGCTGTTCCCGTCCTTGTCGAAGAACACCGTGGCCACGTCGCCGACCACGCCGATCTCGTTGAGCTCTTGGGTCTCCGCCTTGGTCAGGTAGCCGCCGCGGTAGACCTGCGAGGCGACCGCGGAGCCGGCCGAGCCCAGGGAGAACACCGCGAGGCTCATCTCCTTCTGCACCTGCAGCACCCGGCGGATCGAAGTTTCCTCCCACATTGCTTCGCGGGTGGATGCCCGGTCGAAGAAAGCCGGGACCGGGAACTGCTCGGTGCGGGCGGTGAATGCCTGGCCGAAACGCGTGAGGATGTCGCTGGCATAGCGCACGCCGCTGGTCACGGGATTAGCGGCCCCATTGAGCTGCACGATCTTCGTGTCATGGGTCGGATGGGAGCCCAGCGCCATGGACACCGACTGCATGGTCGATCCCCAAGCAACGCCCACGGTCATCGAGGAGGAAACCATGCCACCGAGCAGGTAGGCCGCGTGCGCAGAGACGCGGGCCAGCAGCTCGGAGTCATCCATGTTGCCGTCGGTGGGCACGACGTTGAAGCTGATCCCGTAGTGCTCGGAGAGCTGGTTTCCCAGCAGCGCGGACATGTTGGCGCTGGGGGAGATGCTGATCGAAACCATGCCTGTGCGCTTGGCGTGGGTGAGCAACCGGGAAACCGTGGAACGCGAGGTTCCCAGCTCCTTGGCGATCACTTCCATCTTCATATCCTGCAGGTAATACAGCTGGGCAGCGCGCAGCGCGTCCTTGGCCTTGGGGGTGCTGTGCACAGATGTGCCAGTCGCCGCCCGCTTGTAGGTGCCCCCGGACGAGGATTTCATCATGATTCAGACCACTTCTGCACGTTTGTGCATTTTGTTTGACCGCTTTGCCGTTCAGTAACAAGACTAGCTTCAGACTCATCCATTATTTACATAAGGGGCACAAATCGTGATTCGGGAACAGCTAGCCAAACTGCGTGAACGTCCGCAGGCGCAGGTTCTGGTTGTTGGCGGTGGCATCAACGGCGTAGCGACCTTCCGCTACCTGGCCATGCAGGGGATTGATGTAGCCCTTATCGAGCGCGGCGATTACTGCCAGGGCGCTTCGGGCGCCAGCTCGCACATGATCCATGGCGGAATCCGCTACCTGGAGAACGGCGAGTTCCGCTTGGTTCACGAGTCGGTGCAGGAGCGCAACTCGCTGCTGGAGATCGCTCCGCACTACGTGAAGCCACTGCAGACCACCATCCCCATCTTCTCCACCTTCTCCGGCATCCTCAGCGCACCCATGCGCTTCCTGTCCCACAAGTCGGGCAAGCCAACCGAACGCGGCGCGGCGCTGATCAAGGCCGGGTTGATCATGTACGACGTGTTCGCAGGGATCGGCGGACGCAACACCCCTTGGCATAACTTCAAGGCCGGCAAGGCTGCCCGCCAGGACCTCCCAGCTCTGCGCGATGACGTCAAGTACACCGCCACCTACTTCGATGCCTCGGTGCACAACCCCGAGCGGCTGACGCTGGATGTGCTGCGTGAAGGCCTGAACGCCAATGACGAGGCCCGAGCCAGCAACTACGTCGAGCTGGCCGGCGTTGACGCAGGCACCGCGAAGCTGCGCGATATGCTCTCCGGCGAAGAGTTCGACTTCGAGGCCGACGTCATCATCAACGCCACCGGCGCGTGGGTGGATCTGACCAACAAGGACCTGGGCCGCGATACCAAGTGGACCGGCGGCACCAAGGGTTCGCACATCGTGCTGGATCACCCGGAACTGCTCGCCGCTACCGGCGGCCGCGAAATCTTCTTCGAGCATGAAGACGGCCGGATCGTGCTCATCTACCCGATGCTCGGCCGCGTGCTGGTCGGCACCACCGACCTCGAGCACGACATGAATGAGCCAGCGGTGTGCACCGACGAGGAGGTCGACTACTTCTTCGAGCTGGTCCACCATGTCTTCCCGGGCATCAAGGCCACCAAGGAACAGATCGTCTACAAGTTCTCCGGCGTGCGCCCCCTGCCCAGCCATGACGACACCGCGCCAGGCTTCGTTTCCCGTGATTACCAGATCAAGGAAACCCGCCTGACCGACGCGACCACCATGCTCTCGCTGATCGGCGGCAAGTGGACCACCTTCCGCGCATTGAGCGAGAACCTGGGCGGCAAGGCCTTGGAATTCCTCGGAGCCCGTGAAGTGAAGTCCACCGCCGGCGTTGCCATTGGTGGCGGAAAGAACTTCCCGGCCAACGATGGCGAACTCGCCGCCTGGTACGCGGCGCGCGAGTCCAAGGCCGGCCGCGAACGCTTGCGCGTGCTGCTGGAACGCTACGGCACCGGTGCCGATGCCCTGCTGGAAATCATCGGCGGCAACGAAACCATGCTGGAGCACACCAACGAGCTGTCCTGCCAGGAGTTGGCCTACATGGCGAACCATGAGCAGGTGGGCCGCCTGATCGATGTCTTCATCCGCCGCACCAACCTGGCCTTCCGCGGCCTGGTCACGAAGAATTTGGTAATCGAGGCAGCTAATTGCCTTGCTGAGCCGATGGGTTGGGACCAGTCCCAGATCCAAGCCGAGATCGACCATTCGCTCTCGGTACTCGCAGAAGCCCACGGAGTCACCCTGGTCTAACCTGCATCTTGGCCGGCGGCAAGTCGCCGCTGGCACTCGAAACCACTAAGAGGTCAACGTTGTCCACTCACGTGTTTCTCGCCGAATTAGCCGGCACTTTCATTCTCTTGCTGATGGGCGGCGGCGTCTGCGCGAACGTCGCCCTGAAAGGCACCCTCGGCAGCGCCGCAGGCTGGGTAGCAATCAGCTTCGGCTGGGGCCTGGGCGTCTATTGCGGCGTCTGGATAGCGGGCATCTCCGGAGCCCACCTGAACCCGGCCGTCACCCTGGGCCTGCTGGTCAACCCGGACGTCGCCGAATACGCCCCCGGGGTCGCCAAGACCATGGCCAATACGCTGCTCTACTTCGTAGCGCAGTTCATTGGCGCCTTCCTTGGTGCCGTGGGCACCTGGTTGTCCTACAAGAAGCACCTGGATGATCCGCAGAACGCGGGCAAGCAGCTCGGTGTCTTCTCCACCGGACCGGCCATCCGCTCCTACGGCTGGAACCTGGTCTCGGAGATCTTCGGCACCTTTGTCCTGGTGTTCGTGATCGCCGGCCTGGGGCACACTCCTCATGAGCTCGGCCCGCTGGCTGTCGGCCTGCTGGTTGTTGCCATCGGCCTGTCCCTGGGTGGTGCCACCGGCTACGCCATCAACCCCTTCCGCGACCTGGGTCCACGTGTTGCCCACGCCATCCTGCCGATCAAGGGCAAGGGTTCCTCCGATTGGTCCTACTCGTGGGTTCCGTTGGCTGGTCCAGCTATCGGCGGTATCCTTGGCGGACTTGCCGCCGCGCCAATGTTCTAGAAAGAGAGCAGTGAATCATGAGTGAAAAATTCGTCATCGCCATTGACCAAGGCACGACCAGCTCCCGCGCTATCGTCTTCACCCACGCCGGTGAGGTGCACTCGGTAGGCCAGAAGGAACACGAGCAGATCTTCCCGGCTGCCGGATGGGTCGAGCACGATCCAGCCGAAATCTGGAACAACGTGCGCGAAGTGATCGGCCAGGCCCTGTCCAAGGCCAACCTGACCCGCCACGACATCGAGGTCGTCGGCATCACCAACCAGCGTGAAACCGCGGTGGTATGGGACAAGAACACCGGCGAAGCCGTCTACAACGCGATCGTCTGGCAGGACACCCGCACCCAGGACATCGTCGACGAACTGGCAGCCGACGGCGGCCTGGAACGCTACAAGCAGACCGTCGGCCTGCCACTGGCAACCTACTTCTCCGGTACCAAGATCAAGTGGATCCTGGACAATGTCGAAGGCGCACGGGAGCGTGCGGAAGCAGGCGACCTGCTCTTCGGCACCACCGATAGCTGGGTGCTGTGGAACCTGACCGGCGGCGTGGACGGCGGCGTGCACGTCACCGACGTGACGAACGCCTCGCGCACCCTGTTCATGGACCTGAAGACCCTGGACTGGGACGAGAAGATCCTGGCTGACTTCGGCGTGCCGCGCTCGATGATGCCGCAGATCCGCTCCTCTTCGGAGGTCTACGGCTCCGTGCACACCAACCAGCTGCTGCGCGAGGTGCCTGTTGCAGGCATCCTGGGCGACCAGCAGGCGGCGACTTTCGGCCAGGCGGCCTTCACCGCGGGTACCGCGAAGAACACCTACGGCACCGGTTGCTTCCTGATCTTCAACACCGGCACGGAGATCGTGAATTCGACCAATGGCCTGCTGACCACCATGGCCTACAAGCTGGGCGACAACGCACCGGTGTATGCCTTGGAAGGTTCCATCGCCGTTGCCGGTTCGCTGATCCAGTGGCTGCGCGACAATATCGGCATGATCGCTACCGCTCCTGAGATCGAGGAACTGGCAGCCAAGGTGGAGGACAACGGCGGCGTGTACATCGTTCCGGCCTTCTCCGGGTTGTTCGCACCATATTGGCGCTCGGATGCCCGTGGCGCGATCGTGGGCTTGACTCGCTATGCGAACAAGAACCACATCGCCCGTGCGGCCCTCGAGTCCACCGCTTTCCAGACTCGCGAAGTCCTGGATGCGGTAAACGCCGACGCAGAGGTTCCACTGACCGAGCTGAAGGTCGACGGCGGCATGGTGGCCAATGAAGCCCTGATGCAGTTCCAAGCAGACATCCTCGGCGTGCCCGTGGTTCGCCCGCAGGTCACCGAGACCACCGCCCTGGGTGCAGCTTACGCTGCGGGCCTGGCCGTTGGCTTCTGGAAGGACCTCGGCGAGCTGGAAGACAACTGGGCCGAGGACAAGCGCTGGGAGCCAACCATGGATGAGGCTACGCGTGAGCGCAGCTTGCGCCTGTGGAAGAAGGCTGTCACCCGCACCTTCGACTGGGTCGACGAAGACACCAAGGCCTAAGCGCAACCGTGGCTTGACCGGATCCGATCTGGCCGCAACCGGCAACGCTCGAATCACCCACTGGGCTGGTTCGGGCGTTGCTGGTTTAACCCGCGGGGCGTGTCATCCACCGGACGCGGCGTCCGGGGTTTCGCCCTGGCCCGCTTGTGCAGGTTCCGGCGTGGCAGCACCCTGGCG
Organism: Glutamicibacter sp.; assembly: GCF_050701915.1. Taxonomy (NCBI): domain Bacteria; kingdom Bacillati; phylum Actinomycetota; class Actinomycetes; order Micrococcales; family Micrococcaceae; genus Glutamicibacter; species Glutamicibacter sp. The sequence goes on from NZ_JBOGEG010000007.1 coordinate 36,852, forward strand.
CGCTGGGGACTCGCCAGCTTGCCGGGCACCCCAATAGGTATTGCGGCGAGGCTTCTGCTCCGGATCGACATGGGCGGGCATGACCACGTGCGGCAGCCCATCGACATCGATGACCTTGAGCTGTCCGGCGTGGCGCTTGTGGTGATCGGGCGTGCACATTCCCGTTCCGGACCAGACACTGGTTTCGCCGCCTTCGGACCAGGGCTTCTGGTAGTGGTCGGTTTCGACATGATCCGGCGGAGCGGTGCAGTCGGGCACGATGCAGCCGCGATCCCGGGCCATGATCGCTTCACGGATCTGCCCCTTGTGGTAGCGCATCTTGCGCCCCATATCCAGTACCTGGCTGTTGCCGCCCAGGACCATCGGGATGATGTTCGCCTTGGCCAGCAGCTGCCGGAGTTCTCCGGGCGGGATGTCGACACCGTTGGCGGTCATGCCGTGCGCGTCAGCCAGGTTCTGCAGATCCGCGAGCCACAGGTAGACCACGAACTTCGGGACGACGACTTTTCGCTTGCCGCCGGCGAATGGTGCGCGCAGCAGCGCCATGAACGCGTTGAGCCGGCGACGATGCAGATCGGGCTGCCCGGTGGCGGTGTCCTCCAACTGCGGCTCGTCGCCTGCCTCTGCTTGCTTTGCGGTGCGGCCGTCATCCGGATGCTCGCCATCGTGAGCTTCTGGTCCCTCTTCGGCCCACGGCGGCATGGGCTGATCGCTGCGCAGCCACGAAGGCGGCTCAGGTGCAGCCTCCCGCCCGGTACCGGTATCCTTGCCTGCTTGGGGGTCCCGACCTGCATGGGTGTCCTGGTCCTCTTGCGTGTTGCTCCCGGTGCTGGATCCCGAACCCGGCGGGCGCTCCTGCTCGGCTTGGCGATCGGCCCGGCCGGCCTTGGTGCGTGGATTGCCAGCCTGCGTGAGCACCGAATGAACCAGCTGCGCGTCGCTGGCATCGGTGCGCAGCGAGAAGAAATGCACGCCGTTTTTCACCGGGCCGATGAACATGCCCAGCCTGGGTGGCAGCTGCTTGCCGTGCAGTTCCTTGTAGGTCCTGATTGCGGAGCTGATCTGCTTCTGCGCGGCCGCAGGTCCTAGGTCTTGCAGGGATTCGGCCGCGGATTGGTCCAGGGTGCGGCCATCGGTGCCCTGAGCCAGCAACTGGACGGGCACGCCGTCAAAGGTCGTGTCCTGCGGTTCGAGCCGTTCAAGGCGCCGCGCGGTGGAAGCGATGGCCCGGCGGTTGGCAGCGCCCTGCGCGTAGAGTCCGGCCAGATGAGGGAAACGCGGCGCGCAGATGCGGCCGTCGGGGGTGCGGCGGCCAATGAGCAGGTGCGCGTCGGCAATGCGCCGTTGGGCCTCGAAGTAGCTGACCCCCAGCCATGCGGCCAGCAGCTGGGCGGTGTCCTTGTAGCAGCAGCGCCCCGTGGCAGCGTGCGGGTCCCCGGCAAAGAGCCCATCGGTGATGGCATCGGGATCATCGGCCGGCAAACGCAGGGCCGCGTAGGTGTCCAGTGCCAGTGCATGGGCGCCGGTGGCCTCGGCATGCAGCGCGCCGGCGAGTTGCTGGCAATGGACTTGCTGGGCGAACCTTTCGGTGAGCTGCAGGTGCGCCAGCACCAGGCGCGGGTCGCCGGCATCGTGCACCAGCTTGCCCAGCGCTGCATACAGGGCCAGGCAGAGGTAGCCCAGGCGCAGCAGCATGGCACCGGATAGTGCCGGTCCGAGGCGCAACGGGGCCTGGCAGGCGGTGCGCAATGCGGCGATCAGGGCTGGCGCGTTCATGGCTCCATGATCGGGCGCTGGAAGGTCCGGCCCCTGAGGGCAGCCGCGGGATGTGGATAACCGCGTGGCGCTACGTTTCCCGCTGTGTCCAATCTTGCGCTTCATCGATGCGCGCGTGGGCAGGGGATATGCGATAGAATCGCGGTATGAATCCGAAGCGCAACCTAGCCTGAGCGCGGCCCGTTGGCCGTACCCCCGAGTGGAAATTTGGGGGCTTTTGTTGTGTCTGGAACCAAGAACAAGTTTTTCCTATCGGAAATTATTCCGCAAAGCGTGTGAGAAGAGCAGCGTGACATCATCGACGAACGAACCCAGGACCTACGACTTCAAGGACATCGAGTCCAAGTGGCTTCCGGTGTGGGACGAACTACAGGTGTTCAAGCCCGCCGATGATGGCAGCCGCGAACGTCGCTACGTGCTGGACATGTTCCCGTACCCATCGGGCGACCTGCACATGGGCCACGCCGAGGCCTTCGCCATGGGCGATGTTGTCGCGCGCTACTGGCGCCTGCGCGGCTATGACGTGATGCACCCGATCGGCTGGGACTCCTTCGGCCTGCCGGCAGAGAACGCCGCGATCAAGCGCAACGCCCACCCTGCCGAGTGGACCTACAAGAACATCGACACCCAGGCCGAGAGCTTCAAGCGCTACGCGATCTCCGCGGACTGGGATCGCCGCCTGCATACCTCGGATCCGGAATACTACCGCTGGACCCAGTGGCTGTTCAACAAGTTCTACGAGAAGGGCCTGGCCTACCGCAAGGACCACCCGGTGAACTGGTGCCCGAAGGACCAGACCGTGCTGGCCAACGAGCAGGTCGTCAACGGCGCCTGCGAGCGTTGCGGCACCGCGGTGACCAAGAAGTCGCTGAACCAGTGGTACTTCAAGATCACCGAGTACGCCGACCGCCTGCTTGAGGACATGGATGCGCTCAAGGGCCACTGGCCAGAGCGCGTGCTGCTGATGCAGAAGAACTGGATCGGCCGCTCCGAAGGCGCCGAGGTGGCCTTCGAGATCGAAGCGCACGAGGACAAGCCTGCGCTGCAGATCCCGGTCTTCACCACCCGCCCGGACACCCTGTACGGCGCCACCTTCATGGTTGTCGCCGCCGACGCCGAGCTGGCCAGCGAACTGGTCACCGATGAGCACCGCGCCGCCCTGGAGGAATACCAGGAGCAGGTCAAGGCCCTGTCCGAGATCGAGCGCCAGTCCACCGAACGCGAGAAGACCGGCGTGTTCACCGGCCGCTTCGGCATCAACCCGCTCTCCGGGGAGAAGCTGCCGATCTGGGCCGCCGACTACGTGCTGGCCGACTACGGCACCGGCGCGATCATGGCCGTGCCCGCGCACGACCAGCGCGACCTGGACTTCGCCCGCGCCTTCGGCCTGCCGGTGCGCGTGGTCGTCGAGACCGGCGCCGAAGACCCGAACGAAACCGGCACCGCCACCGCGGGCGAGGGCAAGCTGGTGAACTCCGGGCAGCTGACCGGCCTGGAGAAGACCGAGGCGATCGCCAAGGCGATCGAGATCGTGGAAGCTGCCGGCACCGGCAAGCACACCATCAACTTCCGCCTGCGCGACTGGCTGCTGAGCCGCCAGCGCTTCTGGGGCACCCCGATCCCGATCATCCACTGCGCCGACTGCGGCGAGGTCCCGGTACCCGATGACCAGCTGCCGGTGCGCCTGCCCGACAACCTGCGCGGCGAACAGCTGGCCCCGAAGGGCACCAGCCCGCTGGCGGCCGTGGCGGAATGGGTCAACGTGCCCTGCCCGAAGTGCGGGGCGGACGCCAAGCGCGACACCGACACCATGGACACCTTCGTGGATTCCTCCTGGTACTTCCTGCGCTTCGTTTCCCCGCACTACACCGAGGGCCCCTTCGACCCGAAGGCCGTGCGCGACTGGATGCCGGTAGGCCAGTACGTCGGCGGGGTCGAGCATGCGATCCTGCACCTGCTGTACTCCCGCTTCTTCACCAAGGTCATCCACGACCTGGGCCTGATCGACGCGACCGAGCCGTTCAGCGCGCTGCTGAACCAGGGCCAGGTGCTCAACGGCGGCAAGGCCATGAGCAAGTCGCTGGGCAACGGCGTGGACCTGGGCGAGCAGCTGGACAAGTTCGGCGTGGACGCCGTGCGCCTGACCATGATCTTCGCCTCCCCACCGGAGGACGACGTGGACTGGGCCGATGTGTCCCCAAGCGGTTCGCAGAAGTTCCTGGCCCGCGCCTGGCGCATCGCCCAGGACACCACCAGCGAGGCCGGCGTGGACTACGCGGCAGGGGACAAGGCGCTGCGCCAGGTCACCCACCGCACCGTCCACGAATCCGCCGCGCTGCTGGATTCGGGCAAGTTCAACGTGGTCATCGCCAAGGCCATGGAGCTGGTCAACGCGACCCGCAAGACCATCGACTCCGGTGCCGGCGCAGCCGACCCGGCAGTGCGCGAGGCCGCCACGGTCGTCGCCCAGCTGCTGAGCATGTTCGCCCCGTACACCGCCGAGGACATGTGGGAAGCCCTGGGCTATGCGCCAAGCGTGGTCACCAGCGCCTGGCCGGAAGTCGACGAGTCGCTGCTGGTCGATGACACCATCACCGCGGTCGTGCAGATCAAGGGCAAGGTCCGCGCCCGCCTCGAGGTCCCGGTGGACATCACCGAGGAGCAGCTGCGCGAGCAGGCCCTGGCCCACGAGTCGGTGATCCGGATGCTCGATGGCAAGGAGCCGCTGAAGGTCATCGTGCGTGCGCCGAAGCTCGTGAACGTGGTTCCCGCCCCGTAAGCTCGGCTCATGACTGAACGCCAGAAAAGCTCGCGCGCGGGCTGGCTGCCCAAGTGGCTGGCCCCGCGCGGGCTTTCGCGTACCCGCATCGGGGTCGTCTCCGATTCGGCTTCCTGCCTGCCCGGGCACTTCGGGCAGCATCCGGACTTCATTCAAGTGCCGATCCCGATCATCGTGGAGAACCACGTGCAGGGCGAGGATCTGCAGGCGCTGATGATGGGCCTGGCCATGGGCAAGGCGGTGAAAACCTCGCGGCCGGCGCCGGGCGAGTTCGAGCGCGCCTACCGGCAGCTGCTCGACGACGGCTGCGAATCGATCATCTCGATCCACATGTCCGGGGCGCTTTCGGGCACCGTGGATGCGGCCCGCTTGGCAGCGCGCGGTTTCGACTCCCCGATCACCGTGGTCGATTCGCGCACCGTCTGCCTGCCCCAGGGGTTTGCCGTGGCCGATGTGCTGGCCGCCCGCTCCGCCGGCGCCCCGCTGGAGATGCTCGAGCAGATCGCCCGCACGGCCACCGCCAACACCGTGTACTTCGCGGTGCCGAGCCTTGAGCAGCTGCGCCGCGGTGGCCGGATCAGCGCGCTGTCTTCCGTGGTTGGCAGCTTGCTGAACTTCAAGCCGATCCTCGGGATCGCCGAGGGCGCGATTATCGCCCTGGAAAAGCCCCGCTCCTTCGCGCGCGCCACCGCACGCCTGGTCGCCCTGGCCCTGCGCGACGCGCGCGAAGCCAATGGCGAGGTGCGCTTGGGGGTGATGCATTTCGGCGCCGAGGAACTGGCCGAGGAAATCGCCACCGAACTGGCGCCGTTCAGCGCCTTGCCGGTCGTGGTCGAATCCCTTCCGGCGGTGCTGGCCGCGCATACCGGGATGGGCGTGATCGCCGTGTGCGTCGCCCCGCGCAATCCACAGTCGGCATCCATCCTGGATAGCCCGCCGGCGCCATAGCCCAGACTGTGGCCCATGGGCCGCCACGACTTCTTCAGCAAGTACGCGCCACGTCCCGGTCGCCTGAGGTTTGCGATCTCGCGCGTGGCCGTGCTGGTGCTGGTTATCGTGGTGCTCGCCTGGATTGCGATCTCCATCCTGCTCGCGCCCCCGCCGGTGGCCCAAGAGCTTGAAACTGTTCCATTGGTCTCCGACCCGTCCGCTTCGGCTCCGGCGAACCGGGAATCGCCGAGCCCGGCCGGTCCCGGGGTCACGGTCCACGTGGTCGGCGCGGTGAAGAAGCCAGGCGTCTACCAGTTGCCCATGGATTCGCGGATTGCCGACGCGGTGGATGCTGCCGGCGGGCTGGCCAAGGGCGCCCGTGCGCAGATGGTGAACCTGGCCGCCAAACTGGTCGACGGACAGCAGGTGGTCCTTCCGGGCGCCGACACGGCCAAGGATCTGACGGCGGCCCCGAGCGCCACGGCGGGCGGGAAGATTTCGCTCAACAGTGCCAATTCCCAGACCCTGCAGGAGCTTCCGGGGATCGGGCCGGCATTGGCTGGCCGGATCATCGACTTCCGCACCGAGAACGGACCATTCAGCTCCGTGGAAGAGCTGGATGCGGTACCGGGCATCGGCCCGGCGCTGCTGGGCCAGCTGAGCGAACTGGTGATCCCGTGAACACCGATTTCCGGGGCCTGTGGCTGCTGGGCGGCGCGTGGACCGCCGCCTATTTCACCTTCCCAGCCTGGTTGCTGTGGGTGCTTTGCGCGCTGATGGCTATCCTGCTGTTCCTGCTATTGCGGCCCCGGCACGACCGCGCCTACGCCGCGCCATGGTTCACCGGTCCCATTATCCTGCTGCTCGGGATGGTGGCCGTCAGCAGCCTGGCCTTCACCGATCCGCAATGCCAGCTGCCGGGCACCGGTGAGCAACAGCGCCGCGCCGTGGTCAGCTTCGAGGACCTGGCCACCGCGCAGGGCCAGGGAACCGCGGCCGGCCGGGCGGAAATCCAGCGGTACTGGGCCAACGGCCAATGGGTCCAATGCCGGGTGCCGGTCTTCCTCACCGTTGACTTCGGGTTGCCGGCCAATGCGGGGGAGTTCGAGACCATCCTCGATTTGGAAGCAGCAGCTGCCGGCTCCTTCGACTGGTGGGCACATGCCGCCAGTGAACCGCAGGTGAGCTCCTGGGCTGAGCCTACCGCCGCGGATTTCCTCAAGGAACGGTTCACCCTGGGCCTGCACGGCCTGCCAAGCAATGCCCAGGCGCTGCTGCCTGGCATGCTCTATGGCGATCGCTCCGGACAGGACGAAGCGTTGAGCGAGGCGATGAGATCCAGCGGGTTGAGCCACCTGACGGCCGTGAGCGGATCGAACATTGCACTGATCGGCGCCATCGTGCTGGTGCTGTTCCGGCTGTTTTCGGTTCCACGGGCGCCCAGTGCAATCTTGATGGTCGGCGTTCTCGGGCTCTTCGCCTGGTTTGTCGGGCCAGATCCCAGTGTCCTGCGCGCCAGCCTGATGGGCAGCATAGCGGTAATTTCGGTGCTGCTCGGCCGTGGCCAAGGCTCCTTGGGGATACTGTGCCTCAGCGGAACAGCCCTGTTGGCCATCGATCGCTCGCTGGGTGCCGAACCGGCCTTCGCCCTGTCGGTGCTGGCGACCTTGGGAATCATCATGCTCGCACCGGCCCTGACCGAAATTCTCCTCCAGGTTCTTCCGGCCTGGTTTGCGCAGCTGACGGCCATCTACTGCGCGGCACAATTCACCTGCCTGCCGGTGGTCATCGCGTTGAACTCGGATTTCAGCCTGTACTCGCTCCCCGCGAACCTCGTGGTGGCGCCGTTGCTGCCCTTGATTACGGCGCTGGGCATGGCCTGCCTGCTGCTGTGCACGCCGTGGCCGGGACTGGAAGCGGTGCTGATCTGGGTTCCCGGGCTCCCGGCGGAAGCTATCGGCAAGGTTGCCCATTTCGCTTCCGGGCTGCCGGGTGCCGCCAGGCCTTGGCCCGAGGGCCTGCCCGGAATCATCTTGGCGGTGATGCTGGCTCTGGTGCTTTGCACCCTGCTGGTGCTGGGCCGGGAAACCGAGCGGCAACGGGTCAGGCAGGTGTCCCTCGGCATGCTGGGAGCGATCTCGGTATTTGCCGTAGCGCTCGTTTTGCCTGCGACCCTGTTCTACAGGGAAGATGTCGCTCCGCACTGGAGCATTGCGATGTGCGATGTGGGGCAGGGCGATGCCTTCGTCATCAATCTAGGGGATTCAGAAGGCTGGCTGATCGATACCGGTCCACCGGATAGCGGGTTGCTGCGGTGCCTGGATCGGCTGGGCATCAGCAACTTGAGCAAGGTCTTCATCACGCACACGCACAACGACCATTTCGGAGCCGTAGGCGAGCTGGAGAATTCGCACGTGCGGATCGGGGAACGCCTGGTATCGACCGGGTTCGACCTGGATCTATGGCCGGGGGCGCGGGCCCTGGAGCCAGGTACGCGGCACACCGCGGGGGATGTGGGCTTCGAAGTCGTGGGCCCCGAAGCGCGCTTCGCGAAGTACGCTGAGCCCAACGATACGTCGCTGGTCATCCGGTTCAGCTTTTCCACCGAGACCGGGACCATCGACCTCTTCACGGCCGGGGATATGGAAACCGAAGCCATGGATCGCCTGTTGCGCCTGCATCCGCAAGGGCATGCAGCGATCTTGAAAGCCTCGCACCATGGGGCACGCAACGGCGGAACAGAAATCATCGAGCAGATCCATCCGCAGATCCTGCTGGTCTCCGCCGGGAAGGATAATTCCTACGGGCACCCGCACCCGGAAACCTTGGCGATGGCACAGCAGGTCGGCGCGAGGGTGATTCGTACGGACCAATCAGGTACCGTACTGCTCACATTTACCAGTCGGGGCGTTCTGGGTACCTCCCTGGGTACTCCAGTTCGGTAGGATCAATATATCGACCATGCACTAAGGAGTTCGATGGCACGCGCCCAAGCAAATCCAGGTATCTCGTGGCGGGAACTTCGCCCGCAACCACTGATCCTGTTGACCGGTTCAGAAGATTATCTTGCTTCGCGCGCCTTCGAACTGCTGCGCTCCCAAGCAGCCCAGCGGGACGATATCCAGCACACCCGTCTTGACGCGGCAAAGTACGAGCCTGGAGAGCTGCTCATGGCCACCAGCTCTTCGCTGTTCTCCACCGCCAATCTGGTCGAGGTCCACGAACTGGCCCACATGAACGAGTACTTCCTCAAGGACGCCCTGGCCTATCTGAAAGATCAGGCTCCCGAGAATGTTCTCATCATGCATTACTCGGGTGGTACCCGCGGCAAGAAGCTGATTGACGCGATCAAAGCTGCCGGAGCCTTGATCGTCAACTGCCAACCGGTGAAAAAGGACTCCGAGAAAATCGACTTCGTTCAGTCCGAATTCAAAGCCGCCAAGCGCCGGATCACCAACGACGCGGTCAAAGCCCTCGTCGCTGCGGTAGGCAACTCGCTGGCAGAGCTTGGCTCGAGCTGCTCCCAGCTGGTTGCCGACACGACGGGAACCATTGACCAGGATACGGTCGACAAGTACTACGGTGGCCGGGTTGAAGCAACAGCGTTCAAGGTAGCGGACGCGGCGATTTCAGGCAACGCCCAGATGGCGCTGCGCACTTTGCGCCATGCGCTGGGTACTGGAACCGACCCGATTCCAATTGTGGCCACCTTGGCGATGAAGGTCCGCCAGATCGCCAAGGTCGCCGGCGTGAATGAACCCGCCGCTTCATTGGCTTCCGAGTTGGGGATGGCGCCGTGGCAAGTTCAGCAGGCCCAGCAGCAGGCCCGCGGCTGGAAGCGCAGCGATCTTGCCCTGTGCGTCGAAGAAATCGCGAATACCGACCGCATGGTCAAGGGCGGCAGCCGTTCACCCGGGTACGCGCTGGAACACGCCATCATGTTTATTGCAGGCAAGGCTCCTGGACGCTAACCCCGTCAGGTTCCTAGTGGGGGCGCGCATGACTGCATCGTGCGCGCCCCCACTGCTCTTTAATGCAAGGTAGCCCTCGGCGCATCCCTGCCGGGGAAGCGTCGAAGAGCAGTTTCGGGCAAAACAAAACCCCCGCACTCGATGAGTGCGGGGGAGTTGATGAAGTCTAAGCTCGGCTTAGAGGGCGTTAACCTTCTTGGCGATAGCCGACTTGCGGTTAGCAGCGTTGTTCTTGTGCAGAACACCCTTGCTTACAGCCTTGTCGATCTTCTTGCCAGCCAGGCGCAGTGCCTCGGTTGCCTTTTCCTTGTCACCGGAGACTACTGCCTCGTTGACGCTACGGATCACGGTCTTGACCTCGGAACGGACAGCTACGTTACGCAGACGTGCCTTCTCGTTGGTCAGGATACGCTTCTTCTGGGACTTGATGTTAGCCACTTTAATAAACTCTCTCGTTTATCGTTTTATACGGTCGGTAGAGGGTTCATCCTTCAGGCCATCGACTGAGCGGTGTGGGGCACCTATGGCGACCCGAAGGGGGCGTGTTGCCCAACCTGCGCAACACACAAAGATTAACTTTATCAGATAGGGAGCCTGACAACGAGTGCTTATGCGCGTTCGTTTAGGGCGTTCACCACATTTGAGAAGCGTTCGCGATCCAGGATGGCGCCTTCGCGGCGAACGGCTTGCTCGCCTACTCGAATAATGCGATCAAGCTTGACCTCGCTCGGGCGACGCTCGCGGTCCCAGTCCCCGGTACCGATGTCCATGTAGTTGCGGTCGCGGTGATCCGAGTTGTTCCTGTCCTTGCTGGTGAGCATCAGGCCCAGCAGCCAACCGCTATCACGGCCGACGATCAGCACCGGGCGGTCCTTGCCCTGCGAATAGTCCTCTTCATAGGGAACCCAGGTCCAGACGATTTCTCCCGGATCAGCGTTGCCGTCCTTCGACGGGTTGTACTCGTAGTGAATCTTGCCACGGTAATCACCCGGGTAGCCGGCGCCCGCTGGAGCATCCGCCATGGAGTAGGCACGAGAGCGGCTTCCGGCAGTGCCCTGGGGCCTGCTGCCCCCGCGGTTGCTGGCTGGGCGCTTGCTTGTCGAATTTGCGCGGACCTTGTTGATTTCCTTAAGCGCGCGCATGACGATGCTAAATATCTTCTGTGGATTCAGTGCCATGGACGACAAACTATCAGTTTCAGGCTGTCGAAATATGAGATGACGCGGAAATCATGACAGAATGGAAGATAATCCAACTATGTCTTTTAGTCAGCTAGTGAGGTCTGTTTAGGTGTCTCCATTGGCCCGCACCGCTCCGGTGCCTGCCGCGACCGATCCGTCGCTCATCCGTAACTTCTGCATCATTGCCCATATCGACCACGGTAAGTCGACCCTGGCCGACCGGATGTTGCAACTGACCGGCGTTGTCGCTGCCCGCGACATGAAGGCACAGTACCTCGACCGCATGGACATCGAGCGCGAACGCGGCATCACCATCAAGTCCCAGGCTGTGCGCATGCCGTGGGGAGCCGAAGATGGCACCCCGTACGCACTGAACATGATCGATACCCCCGGGCACGTCGACTTCACCTATGAAGTCTCGCGTTCGCTGGCCGCCTGCGAAGGCGCGATCCTGCTAGTTGACGCCGCCCAGGGCATCGAGGCGCAGACCCTGGCCAACCTCTATTTGGCTATTGAGGGCGATCTGACGATCATCCCTGTGCTCAATAAGATTGACCTGCCCAACGCGCAGCCGGAAAAGTACGCCGCCGAGCTGGCCAACCTGATCGGTTGCGAGCCAGAAGACGTGCTGAAGGTTTCGGGCAAGACCGGTGAAGGCGTTGAAGCACTGCTCGATGAGGTCATCAAGCAGCTGCCGCCGCCTGTCGGCGATGCCAAGGCTCCGGCACGCGCAATGATCTTCGACTCCGTATACGACACCTACCGTGGCGTGGTGACCTACGTTCGAGTTGTCGATGGCAATCTGTCTCCTCGCGAGAAGATCCAGATGATGTCCACCGGCACCACCCACGAACTGCTGGAAATCGGCGTATCCTCGCCGAACCCCGAGCCCACCAAGGGCCTGGGCGTTGGCGAAGTGGGCTACCTGATCACCGGTGTCAAGGACGTGCGCCAGTCCAAGGTCGGCGATACCGTCACCAACTACCTCAAGCCCGCCAGCAAATCCCTGGGCGGTTACGAAGAAGCCAAGCCAATGGTCTTCTCCGGCTTGTACCCGATGGACGGCACCGACTACCCGGTATTGCGTGATGCGCTGGATAAGCTGCAGCTCAACGATGCCGCGCTGACCTACGAACCGGAAACCTCCGTGGCCTTGGGCTTCGGCTTCCGTGTGGGCTTCCTTGGCCTGCTGCACCTGGAAATCACCCGCCAGCGACTGGAATCCGAATTCAATCTGGACCTGATTTCCACTGCGCCGAACGTGGTGTACGAAGTCATGGGCGAAGACAAGCAGATGATTACGGTGACCAACCCCTCGGAATTCCCGGATGGCAAGATCCTGGAAGTTCACGAGCCAATGGTTGCCGCCACCATCCTGGCGCCAAGCGAATTCATCGGCTCGGTCATGGAACTGTGCCAGACCCGCCGCGGCACCATGCGCGGCATGGACTACCTCTCCGAGGACCGTGTCGAAATGCGCTACCACCTTCCGCTTGCCGAGATCGTGTTCGACTTCTTCGACCACCTCAAGTCCAAGACCCGAGGCTATGCTTCGCTGGATTGGAAGGCCGACGGCGAGCAGGTTGCAGATCTGGTCAAGGTCGACATCCTGCTCCAGGGCGAGCAAGTGGATGCTTTCAGCGCCATTACGCACCGCGACAAGGCCTACAACTACGGGACCATGATGACCTCGAAGCTGCGTGAGCTGATTCCTCGCCAGCAGTTCGAAGTTCCGATCCAGGCCGCGATCGGATCGCGCATCATTGCCCGTGAGAACATCCGCGCAATCCGCAAGGACGTTCTTGCCAAGTGCTACGGCGGCGATATCAGCCGCAAGCGCAAGCTGCTGGAAAAGCAGAAGGAAGGCAAGAAGCGCATGAAGATGGTCGGCCGCGTGGAGGTTCCGCAGGAAGCCTTCATTGCCGCACTGTCCACCGACGAGTCGAAAAAGAAGTAGATGCCTTCAGTTCTGCCTGACGGCGATCCGGCTCCGGCCGATGGTCTGCTCCCTGCCTCATGCGCGCATGAGGCACAGGGGCGGACCATGTCCTTTTATGTGCATATTCCGTTCTGCACCGTCCGTTGCGGTTACTGCGATTTCAACACGTACACCGCCACGGAGCTGGGTTCCGGCTCCAGCCAAGCTACCTACGCTGCCACCGTCAGCAAGGAAATCAGCTTCGCCCGCGGGGTGATGGACCGTTCGGGCCAACCGCACCGCGAAATTGAAACCGTCTTCTTTGGCGGCGGAACTCCCACGCTGCTGCCCGCCGGAGACCTGGTCTCGGTGCTCGGCCGGATTCGCGACGACTTCGGCCTGAAGCCGGGCGCGGAAATCACCACGGAAGCCAACCCGGATTCGGTGACCCGCGAAAGCCTGCAGGAGCTGGCCGACGGCGGGTTCACCCGCGTGTCCTTCGGCATGCAGTCCGCGGTGCCCCACGTGCTCAAGGTGCTTGAGCGTACCCATGATCCGAAGCGCGTTCCGCAAGCTGTTGCGTGGGCGCGCGAGGCCGGCCTGGATGTCAGTGTCGATCTGATTTATGGCACTCCGGGGGAGAGCCTGGAAGATTGGCGTACCAGCATCGAAGCCGCGTTAAGCTACGAGCCTGATCATATTTCGGCGTATGCGCTGATCATCGAGGAAGGCACCAAGCTGGCGGCCCAGATTCGCCGTGGCCAGGTGCCGAATATCGACGATGACGATCATGCCGAAAAGTACCAGTTGGCCGATGACATGTTGGCCGCGGCCGGATTCTCCTGGTATGAGGTCAGCAACTGGGCGAAGTCCCCGGCTAATGCTTGCCATCACAACATCGCGTACTGGAAGGGCGGTGACTGGTGGGGTGCAGGCCCCGGCGCGCACTCCCATGTTGGCGGTCTGCGTTGGTGGAATGTGAAGCATCCAGCCGCCTATCAGCAACGGATCGATGCTGGAATCTCTCCGGGCCACGGCCGCGAATACCCGGATGCTGAAGCTGTGCAGCTTGAGCGCACCATGCTGTTGACCCGACTGGGCTCCGGCATGCAGATTAGCGAGCTCGATGAGACCGGACGCAAGAAGGTCGCCGGCTTGATCGCCGACGAGCTGATTGATGCCAAGGCCGCGTTCGCCGGGACGTTGGTGTTAACGCAGCGAGGCCGGCTCCTGGCCGACCTCGTGGTGCGTGAACTGCTTGATTTCTAAGACCGGGAAACCGGTGCTACTTCATTAGCCGGAGATTGAATTGGTAGCGGTAAGGGCGTCCCTTGTTGGCCTGGATGGCTGCAAGGGCGCCCGAAACCGTCATGAAGACCCATAGGGCCACGGCTAGTACAGCGAAGAGCCAGCCGATGACTGGCAAGACCATGAGCACGTTGAATACGATGGCGAGAATGGTCAGCGGGAACGTGAAATTGAACGCTTCCTTGGATTCCTGCGCAGTGAACGGGCCGCGGTCCCGGAATACGGCAAAGACGATCGCCGATGGAATGCAGCCCAAGATGGCGCCGAAGTGGGCCATCATTGCCCACTGTCGATCTTCCGAAGGAGTCAGCGGCAGCGCAGAGGTCCTGGAACCTTCGAAGCGGGAATTCTCCGATGGCTTCGTCTGGCGTGATGTCACTATTTTTCCTTGTCTTGCTAAGTGTGGTTCCTCTTATCATAGCGACCGTGGCAGAGCGGACGGGGAGATTCGCAGACTAATCTCCAACTATTAGTCAATCGTTAGGAAACCGTAATCTTCGGTCGTGAGAAAATCGATCAATTCTTCAATCCGGCCCAACAGCTGTGGCTCCAGCTGCCCGTAATGCTGCACCGTGGACAAGAGGCGCTGCCATCCGATGCCGATGTCTTCCGCGGTGGCGTGCGGCCAGCCAAAGGCCCGGAGCACACCGGTTTTCCAATCGGTGCCCTTGGGGATCACCGGCCAAGCCTTGATGCCCAGTGTCGCAGGCTTGATCGCCTGCCACACGTCAACGTACGGGTGGCCGAGGATCAGCACGTTTTGTGCCGCGCCCGGGACCTTCATCGCTTCGGCAACGATGCGCGATTCCTTGCTGCCCGCGACCAGGTGGTCAACCAGGATCCCCAGGCGACGCTGCGCGGAAGGGGCGAAGTCGCGGATGGCGCCGGCAAGATCGTCCACGCCATGCAGCGGCTCAACGACGATGCCTTCAACACGCAGGTCGTGACCCCAAACTTTTTCAACCAGCTCAGCGTCGTGCTTGCCTTCAACCCAGATACGGCTGGCCCTGGCTTCCCGGGCCTTCAAGCCGGCGACGGCACGCGACCCCGAGGCGGAGACCAGCTTCTGGGGCGGAGCGGCCTTGGCAACCGGGTCGACGATTTCCACCGGTTCGCCCTCGAGGAAGAACCCGAAGCCCGCTTGGAAGGAACGGGCCTTGCCATGGCGGTCTTCGAGCACGATCACACGCATGCCACCGGATTTTTCGGTACGGATGACTTCTCCTACCCATCCTGAGGTGGCATCTTCGAGAATCATGCCACGTTCAACGGGGACCTGGCGGAGTTTTTTCGGTGCCGGTGCACTCAGATCCCGTGGTCCCCAGGAGTAATTAGTCACGTACTGCCTTTCGCTGTGATCGAATACGCTCGAAATCCAATGCTAGCAACAGCTGAACGTATTAGACTTGGCACTTGACAGGTTAGAGTGCCAAAGCCGGGCACAGGGAATCCAAGGAGGTGCTGTTGTGACAGAGCCGCGACGCCTAGACGTTCTGCGTGCCATCGTGGAGGACTACGTGCAATCTCGTGAGCCAGTGGGTTCCAAAGCGCTCCTGGACCGGCACAACCTCGGTGTCAGCGCCGCGACGATCCGCAATGACATGGCCTTGCTGGAAGAAGAGGGGCTCATTGTCGCTCCGCATACTTCCTCCGGACGCATCCCGACCGAAAAGGGATACCGCCGCTTCGTCGACGAGATCGGCGAACTGAAGCCG
Organism: Glutamicibacter sp.; assembly: GCF_050701915.1. Lineage (NCBI taxonomy): Bacteria > Bacillati > Actinomycetota > Actinomycetes > Micrococcales > Micrococcaceae > Glutamicibacter > Glutamicibacter sp. The sequence goes on from NZ_JBOGEG010000007.1 coordinate 52,430, forward strand.
CTGTCGCGGGCCGAACGCGATGCCATCAACAAGATCCTGGATAGCTCCACGGACCTCGATGAGATGCTCAAGAGCACCGTTCGCCTCCTGGCGCGTTTAACCAACCAGGTAGCAATGATCCAGGTGCCGCACTACGACACCGCTTCGTTGAAGAACCTCGATCTCGTGGGCCTGGGCTCAACCCAGGTGCTGATGGTGATGATCGCTTCCAATGGCACGGTGGATCAGCGCATGATGCCGGTCCAGCGTTCCTACAGCGATGATGAGCTGGGCGACTTGAAGCTGTGGCTGCTCAATAATTTCGGGGGAGTGAAGCTTGCGGAACTTGCCGGCCGGCTCACCCGCATTGAGCACAGCTCGACGCAGCAGGCCGACCCCTTGGTGGACCTGGTGCTCGGTGCGCTGGAAGAAATGGCCCACGCGGCCAATGCGCAGCGCATCATCATGGCAGGCACCGCCAACCTGGCCCGCGTGGAAGGGGACTTCCCGCTGAGCATTACCCCGGTGCTCGAGGCGCTCGAGGAGCAGGTAGTGCTGCTCAAGCTCTTCTCCGAGCTGGAAGCCGATTCGCGCGGTGTGGCCGTGGCCATCGGCACCGAGCACCACTACGGACAGCTATCGGAAGCCGCCGTGGTCGCCACGACCTACGGCACCGATGTGCGCAACAAGCTCGGGGTCCTTGGCCCCACCCGGATGAACTATCCAACCTCCATGGCTTCGGTTCGTGCGGTGGCACGGTACCTGTCGAAGATTTTGGCTAACTAGCCTCGCTGGGCACCGGCCCAGCACTACCGAATTTCAAGATTCTTAGGAAAGGACACGGCGAATAACGTGAGCTCGCATTACGAGACCCTAGGCGTTGCCAAGGACGCGACCCCGCAGGAAATCAAGAGTGCCTACCGCAAGTTGGCGCGTAAGCTGCACCCGGATGTAAACCCTAGCGATGATGCTGCAGAGCAGTTCAAGCTGGTCACCCGAGCCTACGAAGTCCTTTCCGACCAGACCAAGCGCGCCAACTACGACGCCACTGGCGATGAGAACGGCAATGGCCACCCGGGCTTCGGCGGCGGAGGCCAGGGCTTTGGCGGCTTTGGCGACATCTTCGAGCAGTTCTTCGGTGGCGGGCAGGCCCAGGGCCCGGCATCGCGCACCCAGCCGGGCCGCGACGCACTGATCACCATCACCATCGACCTGGAAGATGCGGTCAAGGGCACGGTCTACCCGCTGGAGATGGAAACCGCCGTTACCTGCAAGACTTGCAACGGTTCGTGCACCCGCGAGGGCACCAGCCCGGTCACCTGCGACATCTGCCATGGCGCAGGCCAGGTCCAGCGTCCGGTGCGTTCATTCCTTGGCCAGATGATGACCGTGGAAACCTGTGCGGCCTGCCGCGGTTTCGGCACCACCATCCCGGACCCCTGCCTGGAGTGCAACGGCGAAGGCCGGGTGCGCGAGCATGTGTCCAAGTCGCTGAACGTTCCTGCAGGTGTCGACTCCGGCACCCGCATCCAGTTGCGCGGACAGGGCGAAGCCGGCCCGGGCGGCGGCCCGAACGGCAACCTGTTCGTCGAGATCGACGTGCGCCGCCATAAGGTCTTCGAGCGCGCCGGCACCGACCTGCACGCCAAGATGAGCCTGCCAATGACCGCCGCGGCGCTGGGTTGCGAGCTGAAGCTGGAGACCTTCGATGGCGGGCAGTCCATCAATGTCGAGCAAGGTGCGCAGGATGGCGACACCGTCACCCTGCCGGGCCTCGGTGTGCCGCGCCTGCGCGGAGGCAAGCGCGGGGACATCATCGTGCACCTGCAGGTGGAGACCCCAACCAAGCTCGACGCTGCCCAGCGCGATCTGCTCGAGCAGCTGGCCAAGCTGCGCGGCGAAGAATTGTCGTCCGGCCGGGTGGAGCACAGCGGCGGCATGTTCTCCCGCCTGCGCGACAAGCTGAACCAGCGCTGAGCATGAGCAACCACAGCTTCGTCATCGACGCCCAGCAAGGCCAGGTCGCAACGGCCGGGGACATTCTCGAACTGGATGGCTCCGAGGCGCACCACGCGGTCACCGTCAAGCGGGTATCCGCCGGCGAGCACCTGGACCTGCTGGATGGCAAGGGGCTGCGCCTGACCGTGGAGGTCATCTCGACCGCCAAGGACCTGCTGCGCGTGAAGGTCCTGCGCCGCGCCGAGGAAGCGATCAGCGATCACCCGGTCACCCTGGTCCAGGCGCTGTCCAAGGGGGATCGCGACCTGCAAGCCGTTGAGTCCGGCGTGGAACTCGGTGTGCTGGCGGTACGCCCCTGGCAGGCCGACCGTTCGATCGTGCGCTGGAACGCGGCCAAGGTCGACAAGGCCATGGCCAAGTGGCGCGCCCAGGTGCGTTCGGCGCAGAAGCAGTCACGCCGCGCCTATGAGCCAGAGGTACTGGACCCGCTGGGTTCCAAGGACCTGGCCAAGGCCATCGCGGCCGATACCGCAAATGGCGCACTGGTTCTGGTGCTGCACGAGCAAGCCACGGATTCGGTGGCCCGGCATGTGCAGTCGTGGCTCGCCGATGCGCGGGCCGGCCAGGAGATCATCATGATCGTTGGGCCGGAAGGCGGCATCTCCGAAACGGAGCTGCAGTCCTTCATCGATGCCGGAGCCCACCCGGCTTTGCTGGGCCAGCATGTGCTGCGCGCCTCGACCGCAGGGCCCGCGGCGCTGGTCTTGATCCGCCATTTGATCGGCGAGATCTAGGTTCGAAAATACCGGTTAGCAGTAGAATTGCTCCGCGAATCCTGGCAGGCGCATGCCCGCAAGGCTTTCGCGGAGCAATTTCGCTTCCGGCCGGCGCCACGAGTTCGAGCCTATGAACCGGCTCGGCTTCGGTAGCACCTATTATCGCTCAGCGCGCCTCGCGCAGACACCTTGGTTCGCCACGGCGAACCAGAGAGACTTGCGGGCATGCCCATGGCAAACCATAAGATGAAGAACCCTCAGACCATCGCGCTAATTGCCACGGGCCTATCACTGGCCTTGTCGGCATGCAGCCCCAGCTGCTCCGCTCTGGGCATCGACGAGGGAGAATGACGAGCCATCTGCACGCCGGCGGACGCGAATAGCGAGATGTTCCTCGCCTTGGATTTCTTTCGCATCCACGGCAGCGCCACCGCAGAAATCCAGGATGTACAGATCCAGGAAGGCGCTAGTTTGAAGATCGTGTAGTTTACAGCGATCCCAGACGATGACCGCGGATCCCGAGGGGTCATGGAACCAGCTGACGCTGCATTGGCTCAAAACCGGCTTGCAGATGCCGATGATGATGCTGTCCTCCAGCTCTGGATGGCCCTTGGAAACGAGGCGGAACCAGGCAACGCGCAGTCGTTGCACGTCAGCTACGCAGATGTAGGCGGTGACCGGGCAAAAGCCCTGTCGACAGCAATGGCACTGAAGATCCTGCCAGCAGGGGAGGTTTGCCAAGTCGCTACTAGTGCAGGAGCTGGACCTGATAGTGGGCGACGAGGATCGTGTCCAGGCCTTCTAGCTGTGGCTTGTACCGCTGCTGCTGAGCTACTCGACGAGGAAGTCGCTGGTGACCTTGCCGACAAGATGGTCGGATCCGGTTTCAACACCCCAGAAGGTCAGCCGGTATGAGCCGGCACGCAGCTCGGTGGTCAGGGTGAAGGAACCGTCTTCGTTGATCTGCCCAGGGTTGACCTGCTTCTGAGCGGTCATCACGGTGAGATTGCCGTCGGCGTCCTTGCGCTGCAAGGAGTAGAAGGTGCCGATGTCGAATTGGGTGGTTCGACCGTTTATCTTGATCGAGCCATCCTTCAAGGTCTTGCCGAACTGCGGATCAATGATCCAGATCGGTGCAATGAACTTGGCATCGCGCTCGTAGACATCCTTGAGCCGGAAGCCGTCGAAGACCGTTGCATTTGCTTGGCCGTCGACCAGGATGCGGACCGTTGCGGGAACGTCGCCCACAACCAGTCCAGTACTGGCGGCAGCTGCCGTTGCAGTGAAGACCAGCTGCTGGATGGCGCGTTCGGATAGACCTTGATCCAGATGGGCGCTGAAAACCTTGTCCGGAAGATCCAACGTGATGACATTCGCGTTATTGATCGAAACGCCGATTTCATCGGTGGGCTTCAAGTGCGTATAGCGCTTCGGCTTCATCGGGTCGGCCGCGAGCAGCGTCCAGATCGCATCGCCGATGGGTTCTTGATGACGGGTGTCCTGGATGTATTCGCGGTACAGGAACACGCCGGTATCGGTGTTCTCCAGCCAGTAGATGGGCAGGTTTGCCGCGATACCGACATTCTCGCCAGCGTCGGTGGCGCTGGGCAGGTTCAGCGATTCGGCCACGGCGGATGAGGGCATCTCATAGGAGCTCTCGCGATTCGTCAGACCGCATCCTGCGGCGACGACGAGAGCGGCAGTGATTCCCAAAACGCCGAATCGGCGTGGAATCTTCCGCATGATCCTTGATTGCACTGCGTACCAATCCGTGGTGATTTTTGCTATTTTGGCCCCTGACAGTATTGGAACCGCTCTCAAGCTTGCCATATTCAAGGCGGCTATCAGCAGAAAAATGGCCCACCTTACTAATCCGTAACCAAATCTATATGTTCGCCACTTGCTCCGATTAGCATCATTCAAGACTACTTTCAGGTATTCCTGCTTACGCTGAGACCTGAATTATCTCCGGATTGGCCTGCGACTCGATAGAATGGTAAGCAGGACAAATCACGATCACCACCAAGCTCGCAAAGGGGCGCCGCGCACTGCATGCAGGTTGAACAGAATAAGGCGACAGCGGAGAACGGATCCGCATCGCTCACCATCAGTTTCGATACAGCTGAGCTCATGATTGCCACCCTAGGTCCCAACGACGAGCTATTGCGTATTCTCTCCGGCGCCTACCCGCAGGTGAGCTTCCGCCCCAACGGCCAATCACTGGCCCTGGTAGGTGAACCGCAGCAAGTCCGCAAGGCCCAGCGCGTCACCGAAGAAGCCCGTTCGCTGGCCACCCGCGGCTCACGCATGAGCGCCGAAACGATCGAGCAAATCATCAAGATGCTCAGCGCCGGCAATCCAGATGCGCCCACCGACGTCCTGGGCTTGAAGATCCTGTCGGGGCGTGGACGTTCCATTCGGCCCAAGACCGTGAACCAGAAGAGCTACGTCGACGCCATAGAGGATTCGACAATCACCTTCGGCATCGGCCCAGCCGGTACCGGCAAAACCTTCCTGGCCATGGCCATGGCCGTCGCCGCCTTGCAGGACAAGCAAGTCAACCGCATCATCCTGACCCGGCCTGCTGTCGAGGCAGGGGAGAAGCTGGGCTTCCTGCCGGGCTCGTTGACCGAGAAGATCGACCCGTACCTGCGCCCGCTCTATGATGCCTTGCACGACATGATCAATCCGGAAACCATTCCGCAATTGCTCGAAGCCGGAACCATCGAGGTTGCTCCGCTGGCCTACATGCGTGGGCGCACCCTCAATGATGCTTTCGTGATCCTGGACGAAGCGCAGAACACCACCAGCGAACAGATGAAGATGTTCCTCACCCGCCTTGGATTCGGTTCCAAGATGGTAGTGACGGGGGATGTCACCCAGGTGGATCTGCCTAACAATGCGACCTCCGGGTTGCGCATGGCCAGCGATGTCCTCGAGGGACTCGACGACATCAGCATCTGCCGACTCGACTCTTCGGACGTGGTTCGCCACCGCCTGATTGCCGACATCGTTACAGCTTACGACCGTTGGGATGACACCCGACGCAAAGAACACAACCGGGGACGCCGCAGCAAATGAGCATTGAAGTAAATAACGAAACCGAATACGACGTCGATCTCAAGGATGTCAATGCCTTGGCGGAATCGGTGATGCTGGCAATGTTCCTGCACCCGGAAACCGAAGTATCGATCGTTTTCATCGACGAGAATGCCATGAGCGCCTTGCACGTCGAGTGGATGGACCTCGAAGGCCCCACCGATGTGATGAGCTTCCCGATGGATGAGCTGCGCCCCGGAACTGCCGGTGCGCCGGGGGAGAACGGCATCCTTGGCGACATCGTCATCTGCCCTTCCGTCGCCGAAGCCCAGGCCAAGGCCGGCGGCCACAGCACCCACGATGAAATCCTGTTGCTGACCACCCACGGCCTGCTGCACCTCATAGGTTTCGATCACATGGAGCCAGCGGAAAAGGAAGAGATGTTTGCCCTGCAGCGTCAGCTTCTGGAGTCCTACACCGGCCGCCCAGCGCCAAAGGAAACGGTGGAATAACCCCGTGGAAATAATCTTGCTGATTCTCGCCCTCGTTTTCATGGCCTTCTCGGCCGTGCTAACTGCCGCAGACTCAGCCTTCTACGCATTATCCCGGCACGCAGCTGAACGCCTGCGCGCCGAGTCCAATTCCAAATCGCTGTCCGCGATCCTGGATGAGACAGAAACCCACGCCCAGGCAGTGAAGTTCTGGCGGATCTGGTTTGAGACCGCTTCGGCTGTCGCTGTTGCCCTGCTCGTTTCGCAGTGGATCGAGAATGTGTGGCTGATCGGCATGATCTCCACTATTGCGATGGCTGCCCTGGGATTCGTCCTGGTCAGCGTGTCGCCGCGACGCTACGGGCGCTCCAACGCCCAGCAAGTCGTGCAGTCCACCGCCACCCTGGTTCGCTTCTTGCGCCTGGTTCTTGGGCCCATCACCACGTGGCTGGCTTCCATTGCCAAGGCACTGAGCCCCGGCGGCGTGGATGGAGACGGCTACCTGGGCAAGGAACGACTGCGTGACCTGGTGGATCGCGCTTCCGAAGGCGAGGACCTGGATGAGGAATCGGCCGAACTGATCTCCTCGGTGATCGACTTGGAGGAGACCAGCGTTCGTTCGGTGATGGTGCCGCGCACCGACATGGTGGTGCTGGATGCGGACCATTCCTTCCACAGCGCCATGGACCTGTTCATCGCCTCGGGCTTCTCCCGCATCCCGCTGATCGGCGAGGACACCGATGACATCCAGGGCATCATCTACCTCAAGGACCTGATCCGCGAGATCCACGGCCTGCAGCAGGCCCGGACCCTGGCCGAATTGGCGCGCAAGGTCCGCTTTGTTCCCGAATCGAAGTCGGCAGCCGACCTGATGCAGGAACTGCAGCAGGAATCCATCCACCTGGCCATCGTCATCGACGAGTACGGCGGAACCGCGGGTCTGGTGACCCTGGAGGACCTGCTTGAGGAAATCGTTGGCGAAATCGACGACGAGTATGATCGTTCGAGGGCCGAATTGATCCAGAACCCTGACGGGTCCATTTTCGCCGTGGCGGCGGCATCCATTGACGATATTGCCGACCACTTCGACATGCACATTGAGGAAGAAGACGTCGACACCGTCGGCGGCCTGCTCTCCAAGGCCTTGGAATCGGTGCCGGTACTCGGTTCCACCGCCGATGTGCACGGCCTTCGCCTAACCGTGGTGGCCCTCGCGGGCCGCCGCAACCGTATCGGCAAAATCCATGTAGAGCGTCTGGAAACAGATGCATCCGACCATATTGAGAACGACGAGGATTCCTCACATGAGTGAAAACCATAACCTGCTCGCATCCAGCGGATGGCCTGAGGGCTTCCGCTCCGGCTTCACCTCTTTCGTAGGCCGCCCGAATGCCGGCAAGTCCACCCTGACCAATGCCCTGGTGGGCCAGAAGGTGGCCATCACCTCGGCCAAGCCGCAGACTACCCGCCACACCATCCGCGGTATCGTGCACCGCGAGGATGCGCAGTTGATCCTGGTCGATACCCCGGGCCTGCACCGTCCGCGCACCTTGCTCGGCCAGCGCCTGAACGACCTGGTCGCCGATACCCTCTCCGAGGTGGACGCGATCGGCTTCTGCATCCCGGCCAATGAGAAGATCGGCCCGGGCGACCGCTACATCGCCACGCAGTTGGCTCAGCTGCAGCGCAAGCCGATCATCGCCCTGGTCACCAAGGCCGACTTGGTGGACCGCGAACAGCTCGCGCAGCAGCTGATCGCCGTCGCCGAGATGGGTACCCAGAACTTCGGCGAGAACGGCTTCGCCGCGATCGTGCCCGTCTCCGCTGTCAAGGAATTCCAGGTCGAAGAGGTGGCCAATGTGCTGGCAGAGCACCTGCCAGTGGGCCCGCCGCTGTACCCGGACGGCGAGCTGACCGACGAGCCGGAAGCCAAGATGGTTTCTGAGCTGATCCGCGAAGCCGCCCTTGAAGGCGTGCGCGACGAACTGCCGCACTCGCTGGCCGTCGTCGTTGAAGAGATGGTTCCCCGCGAAGGACGCAGCGAAAGCAATCCGCTGATCGACATCCACGTTTCGCTCTTCGTTGAGCGCTCCAGCCAGAAGGCCATCATCATTGGCCGTGGCGGTTCGCGCCTGCGCGAGGTCGGCACCAACGCCCGCAAGGGCATCGAGAAGCTGCTGGGCACCAAGGTCTACCTGGACCTGCACGTGAAGGTTGCCGAGGATTGGCAGCGCGACCCGAAGCAGCTTGGACGCCTCGGCTTCTAGGCTGCGCGCTTCAGCGTTGAAAGATGCCCCGTTCGTCCCCCAACACCAGACCGGTTTTGGGGGATGAGCTGGTTAACCGGCTACTTGGCCAAGCGCTTGAGGATCTGTCGGGCCACCAGCCGATCCATGCCGGGAAGATTCGTGGACCGGATAATGGTTCGCCGGATCCACAGGGCCAGCTTGTTCCGCGGGAGAAAGCTGTTCGCCGCACGGCGTCCGGAGGCTTGGGCAGTTGCGATCTTGGGCCGCATCATCTGCTCGTACCGGGCAAGGGCTGGCTGAAGCTGCCCGGGTGCGACAACGCCGCCCAGGGCATCGCCCAAGGCCGCGCCAGCGCAGACGGCCATCGCCCCGCCTTGCCCGGCCAGAAGCGAGACCGCGGCGGCCGCATCGCCGATCAGCACCACTGGACCGGAATACCACGAATCCATGACCACCTGCGCGACAGCATCGTCATAGGGATCTTCTGGACACAGCGCGAGCAACCGGTCCACTTGTGCGCCGCAACCGGCGAAAACGTGGCGGAGCCGGGCAAGCGCGGGGCCGAGCGGCGCGGCATGATCGTGGCGATAGACCAGGAATGATGCCACCTCGTCGGTACGCAGCCCATAGATTCCTGCGGTGCGGTCGAGAGTATCGGTCATGACGAACCGGTTCCTATAGCGCCGGTTGAGTTCGGGCTCCCGGACAATGAAGGCCGCTGCCCTCATCCCCAAGGGGCGCAGGTAATGTTCTTCTGGACCAAAGAACCTGGCGCGGACCGCTGAATGGATGCCATCGGCACCGACCAGCAGGTCCGCGACCTCCGGCTTGCTCCTGCCCCTGATGCGGACATGGACCTGTTGCCCATGGACGTCCAGCTGATCGATATGAACGCCATAGTGGAGGCCCAGACGTGACGGATCGACCTCTTCCAGTGCTTTTCGCGCGGCGGCTTCCATATCCGGCCGCAGCAAGGTGAGCACCTTGCCACCGGCGATTCCGGAGAACTTCGAATAGTCCAGGGACGCCGTCGGCTTGCCCTGCCGATCCACGTATTGCGCGGCCTGCACCTGGTAGGCAACCTCGGCAAGATAGGGGTGCAATCCGATACGCTCGGAAGCTTCTACGCCTGGACCGAAGAAGTCCATCATGTACCCGTCGGGACGCGGGGCGTTCGATCGCTCGAGCACGCGTACTTCCCAGCCGGCAAGGCCCAGCTGGCGGGCGGCCACCAGCCCGGCTATTCCAGCGCCGATGATGATCGCCTTCATCGATGGACCTCCTTGGCGCTTAGCTCCATTGAGCCTATTGTTCGCCTGCGCTTCCATCCTGTCCACTGCTTTGCGCAATGCGGACGTCCAGTATGTGACACGCAAGTGACATAAGTTTCACTTGCCTCCAAAGCGCGGTGTTATGCTCATTTCGTGCATTTCGAGCTTCTACTACTACTTAGCCGCTGCGAGGATCCAAAGGACCGCTAGTGGTCTACAGGCCGACCCCTCGTCGCGGAGTAGCTCTTGTCTGGCCCCACAAACTAAGCACTAATTTTGTCTAGGGGACCCACAGAAATGCAGAACATGCAGAAATCTTCGAACATGCCAATCCACAAGTATGTTCCGTTCCAGGACCAGATCGAGGTCAATCTGCCCGATCGCACCTGGCCCGACAAGTACATCACCAAGGCCCCGCGCTGGTGCGCGGTCGACCTGCGTGATGGCAACCAGGCGCTGATCGACCCGATGAGCCCAGAACGCAAGCACAAGATGTTCGACCTGCTGGTCGAAATGGGCTTCAAGGAAATCGAGGTCGGCTTCCCATCGGCTTCGCAGACCGACTTCGACTTTGTCCGCCAGCTGATCGAGCGCGGCATTCCCGATGACGTGACCATCCAGGTGCTCACCCAGTCCCGCGAGCACCTGATCGAGCGCACCTACGAAGCACTGGAAGGCGCCAAGCAGGCCATCGTCCACCTGTATAACTCCACCTCGATCCTGCAGCGCGAAGTCGTCTTCCGCCAGGACGAGGACGGCATCGTGGACATCGCCGTCCAGGGCGCCCGGTTGTGCAAGAAGTACGAAGAGCAGCTGACCGGCACCAAGATCACCTACGAGTACTCGCCAGAGTCCTACACCGGTACCGAGCTGGCCTTCGCCAAGCGCATTTCCGAGGCCGTGGCCGAGGTCCTGGAAGCGACTCCGGAAAACAAGATGATCTTGAACCTGCCGGCCACCGTGGAAATGGCTACCCCTAACGTGTACGCCGACTCCATCGAGTGGATGCACCGCAACCTGGCCAACCGCGATTCGATCATCCTCTCCCTGCACCCGCACAACGACCGCGGCACCGGAGTAGCCGCTGCCGAGCTGGGCTACCTGGCTGGTGCCGACCGCATCGAAGGCTGCCTGTTCGGCAATGGCGAACGCACCGGCAACGTCGACCTGGTGACCTTGGGCATGAACATGTTCGGCCAGGGCATCGACCCGCAGATCGACTTCTCGGACATGGACCACATCCGCCGCACCGTCGAGTACTGCAACCAGCTGCCAGTGGCCGAACGCAGCCCCTACGGCGGCGACCTGGTCTTCACCGCCTTCTCCGGTTCGCACCAGGACGCGATCAAGAAGGGCCTGGAAGCGATGGAGGCCAAGGCTTCGGCTGAAGGCAAGGACATCAACGACCTGGTCTGGGCTGTTCCCTACCTGCCGATCGACCCGAAGGACATCGGCCGCTCCTACGAGGCCGTGATCCGCGTGAATTCGCAGTCCGGAAAGGGCGGGGTCGCTTACCTGCTGAAGAACGACTACAACTTGGATCTGCCGCGCCGTGCGCAGATCGAATTCTCCGGCGTCATCCAGCGCAAGACCGATACCGAAGGCGGCGAGATCTCCTCGCAGCGCATCTGGGACGTCTTCCAGGACGAGTACCTGCCGGTGAGCGAAGATTCTTCCATGGCCGCTTGGGGCTACTACCAGATCGCCTCGGCTACCGCGGCATCGGCGGAAGATGGCAGCTTCCAGCTGGATACCAAGATCATCATCGACGGCGTGGCCCACGAGCGCAGCGCCCAGGGCAACGGCCCGGTCTCCGCACTGGTCAAGCTGCTCAACGATGATGGCGTGGATCTGCGCGTGCTGGACTACTCCGAGCATGCCATGAGCGAAGGCGGCAACGCCCGCGCCGCGGCATTCGTCGAATGCGCTGTGGGCGATCGCATCCTGTGGGGCATTGGCCTGGACACCAACACCAACATTGCAGCACTGAAGGCCGTAGTTTCGGCCGTCAACCGCGCAATCCGCGACAGCAAGTAGGTCTCCGGCAGCACCCTGTCGCCAGCTCGACGCCACGGCCAGCCTCACCTCGCTGGCCGTGGCGTTTTGCCTAACCCGGTACTGCCAGGGCGGTCGGCAAGCAAGCGCCAACGAGGAAAGTGAAGAGCTTTGCCCGGATTCATCGGTGAGATCCGCATGGTCCTCATAAGGCATCCGGCAGCTCAGGGAAGTTTAGCTGCAGCGTCTAATTCGACGGGAATGCAGGCGATTGCCAAGGGACCGCAATCGCGGAAGCCGGGTCTGGCGGACTGGAGTCGACCGATGGCAGTGGTCGTAGCCGATGTTCCCGAACTGCGTGGCTGTCGGCTTTCCTGCTCAATTTAGGTCCGGGGACGCCTTGAACCGTTTTTCTTCGGGCCCTGCAAATGCCCGATTGCTCCTGCAGCTACCTCGCCCGGGGACGAATCGACACCCATGGGAATCGACGGATTCAGAACTTTGGGAGTTGAAGTGGGAGAATATTGTCCGTGTCCAGATCAGGTTTCGCCTCCAAGAGCTACCACACCCGTGGTTTGGTCCTGCGTACCCACAAGCTGGGAGAAGCCGACCGTATCATCACCCTGCTGACCCCCAAAGGGATTGTCCGTGCGGTGGCCAAGGGCGTACGCCGGACTTCCTCGCGGATGGGCGCCACGCTGGAACCGTTCATGGAAGTCGACGCGCTTCTGGTAATGGGTCGCAACCTCGATATCTTCTCGCAGGCGCAGCTTCGAAATCCTTACGGCCAACTGCTGGTCATGGACTACCCGAGCTACACGGTAGCCAACGCCATGTCGGAGATCGCTGAAAAATTGCTGGAAACAGAAAGCGATTCGGCCCACCAGCAGTACCAGCTCTTCCACGGTGCGATCGCCCTGTTATCCAAGCAGCGAGTCGATTCCGGTGCTGTGCTGGATTCCTACATCTTGAGGGCCCTGTCGGTTGCTGGTTGGGCACCGTCCTTTACCGACTGCGTGCGCTGTGGCAAGCCTGGCCCGCATCAAGCGCTCCACGTCCAACTTGGTGGCGTCGTCTGCCCCGATTGCCGCCCCTCTGGATCGTTATCGCCACACCCCATCACCATTGAATATCTGCAGGCCCTGCTCGAGGGTGACTGGTCCACCGTGGCAGAAGCAGGACCACGAGCTCGCAAGCAAGCGGCAGATATCGTGGCCAACTACTTGCAGTGGCACCTTGAGCGTGCCGTGAATTCCCTACGTCTTGTGGAGAGAAATTGAAGAAGCTTCCTAAGATCACCGGCCGCCGAGGCCCTGTGGCTCCTTATGCGCATCCTGATAATCCGCAGATGCCCACCATTCCTCAGGAACTCATCCCTGAGCACGTGGCTATCGTGATGGATGGCAATGGACGTTGGGCGAACCAGCGGGGACTGCCTCGTACCGAGGGGCACCGTGCAGGCGAAGCCGCTCTGCTTGATGTGGTGGCCGGAGCCGTGGAGTTGGGCGTCAAATATGTCTCTGTCTACGCGTTCTCAACCGAGAACTGGAAGCGCAGCCCTGAGGAAGTGCGCTTCCTGATGGGCTTTTCACGTGATGTCCTGCGCCGCCAACGCGATACGTTGAACTCGTGGGGTGTTCGCATTCGTTGGTCGGGTCGAGAACCCAAGCTCTGGAAATCGGTTATCAATGAGCTCAAGGAAGCCGAAGAGCTCACCAAGGACAACTTAGGCTGCCAACTGACCATGTGCGTGAACTACGGCGGGCGCGCGGAACTAGGCGACGCTGTCAGCACCATTGCCCAGGACGTTGCCGCCGGCAGGCTTCGCGCTAGCTCGGTTGGCGAAAAGACCATCGCGAAGTACCTGCATGCTCCGGAACTACCTGATGTGGATCTCTTCCTTCGAACCAGTGGCGAGCAACGCACAAGCAACTTCCTGCTGTGGCAGTCGGCATATGCAGAGATGGTCTTCCTGGATCAGCTTTGGCCGGATGTTGACCGACGGACGCTGTTTACCGCCGTAGAAGAATATGTCAAGCGCGATCGCCGTTACGGCGGAGCTATCGATAAGCCACAGGCCTAAGATGTTTTTAGCGTTGTACCCACCATGCGCAACCAGAGACTTAGGTCTCGATATGCTGCGGCCCTGGCGGGTTCAGCGGAGGTGAACACATCGTGCATCGCGCCGGGAATTTCGGACAAAGTGACAAAGCTACCGAGCTTCAACGCCCGCAGGCGCGTTTGCTGAACGTCGAGTACCGAATCGCAGTGCTGCATATCGGGGGAGTAGCTCGTACCGATATGGGTGCGATCCGAGGTGAGGACAAAGATCGGCTCTTGAAGCTTCAGCCCCTTTGCAACTAGGGCATGGCCATCAAATATCGTTTTCAGCCATCCTGCGGTGTTCGGAAAAGCGATTCGTGGTCGCCAGAGTCGATGAACGTCCCATTGGCCGTGGCTATCAGTACTTAGCGATTGCCAGTAATGGTCGAATTCTGGTCCGCTGAGTTTCCTGCGCGGATTCGTTCGGGTGATCGCTTCCATAAGACCGTGAAAAGGAATGCGCAAGAAGGCCGTTCCCTGAAACTCGAGCCACGGAGCATTCAGGACCAGAGCTTTAATGCCTGGCGCTTGGCGTGCAAGCCATAAGCTCAGAATCAGGCCGCCCGTCGAGTGCCCTTGGGCAACAACCGGTAATAGTGGATGCTCATTGCGCAGTAGTTCCAAACTCGCATTGAGCTCTTCATCGAAGTCCGCTAAGTCATCGACATAACCCGGCAGAGCATGTTCGGCTCTCAGGCTGCGTCCATGCCTGCGTAGATCCAGTGCGTAGAAGTGATATCCATGGTGATGCCAAAAAGCTGCCAGTTCGCGGTTGTAAAAATAATCGCTCCAGCCATGCACGCTCAGAACTATTCCTTGGGCTTTACGTCCGAGGCGATTCCTGAGTCCTGACGGGCGATAGCGAATCAAGGTCGCGATGGCCGGTCCCTCTGCATCGACACCGAAATCCAAGGTTTGGTGCTCAAAATCAGGCCCGAGCGGATCTTCGACCCATTGCCCCGGCCGAGTTGAGGACATAAAGTCTGGCCAACTGCTGCTTTCTGGAACAACGAAGTGCTTCATATCTTGAATACTACCCATCTCAAGTTGTCTGTTTCGGGTTCTTCACGGGAAAATGGTTCTATGCGCATATACCCACTGGTCTTCAAGCACGTGTTCACCAAGATGGACCCTGAACAGGCTCACCATTTTGCATTCAACGCGATCAAGATTGCGCAACGCGCAGGGCTCACTAGGGCAGCTCGCAAGTTTTTCGCTCCGGCTCCTAAGCTGAAGCGCACCGTTATGGGTATTGACTTCCCGTCGCCTTTCGGATTGGCTGCTGGTTTCGACAAGGGAGCCACCGGAATCCTGGCGTTGAGCGACATCGGATTTGGCCATGTTGAAATCGGGACAGTCACCGGTCAGGCCCAGTCCGGCAATCCGCAACCGCGACTCTTCCGCTTGGTTGAGGACCGCGCGGTGATCAACCGGATGGGCTTCAACAATGAAGGTGCCGAATGCGTTGCTGCCCGTGTCGCCGGTGCTCGCCAGGAGCTCAAGGCAGGTTACGCTGAAACTCGCCCCGTCATTGGCGTGAATATCGGCAAGACAAAGGTCGTGGAGCTGGAAGACGCAGTAGGGGATTACCTGGCATCCACCCGCCAGCTGGCGATCCATGCCGATTACCTGGTCGTCAACGTTTCCAGTCCAAATACCCCGGGTCTGCGCCTGCTGCAGAGCGTTGACTCTCTTCGCCCGTTGCTTTCGGAAGTCGGCCAACTGGCTGACAAGGTTGCTGGCCGCCACATCCCGTTGCTGGTCAAGATTGCTCCCGATCTTAGCGATGATGATGTCGCTGACGTTGCACGCTTGGCCATTGAGCTTGAACTCGACGGCATTATTGCCACCAATACGACTATCGGTCGCGAGAACTTGAGCAGCGATGCGTCCAAGGTCGAAGAAATTGGTGCCGGCGGCCTATCTGGTGCTCCGCTCAAGCAGCGATCACTTGAAGTTCTTCGCCAGTTGCGTTCACTCGTTCCAGCCGAAATGGCTTTGATCGCCGTAGGCGGCGTGGAAAATGCCCTGGATGTGAAGGAACGCTTGGACGCAGGCGCGGACCTGGTCCAGGGCTACACCGCATTCCTCTACGAAGGTCCGTTCTGGGCACGTTCGATCAATAGGGACCTGGAGCGCATGCTCTAGCTCGTTGGCATGCAAAACCCCAAAATGCTCCTGTGCGGCCCCGATTCGAAACGAGTCGGGGCCGTGCTGCTTTAATTGCACACATCTTCTGCCTACGGTCCGCCTGCAACAGCTGTGAACTCAGGTTGGTTCAGGTGGGGAAGGCAGGGATGGCGCGTGCTATGGCAGAAGCTGGCAAATAACGACTGCCAAGCGATATGAATCCTTGTATCAGCGTCCACAAGACTGCATGCAGCAAGCAAGTACAAGTCCTTGTAGAAATGCACAGCGACAACGTCATTCCGGACTCGGAATTTACTTCTTCTTGTACTCCGAATCACAAGCTTTGAATTTTGTCATATTGTCGAGCAATTAACTAGAAAAGGGGCAAGCTCATGCGAGCTTGCCCCTTGCGGTCTAGCGGGTCGACTAATCGATATTTGCGCCGCGCTTGACCTGTGGCTTTGGCAGGCGCAATTTGCGGAACTGCATTCCGCGCATTGCCGCGTACATGCGTACGCCCTTCTCCATGCGACCGAACTTGGCGACCAGGCGCTTCTTCAAGAGGACGGTGGTCACGATTGCTTCGATGATGATCAGTGCGATAACAACCCAGAGGGCAGTCTGCACGAACATCTGAATCTGGAGGTTGCGCTGGAATACCAGAGAGACAACCAAGAAGGCCAAGATGATGAACATCATGAACTCTCCGAACATCCAACGAGAGTCAATGAAGTTACGGGTGTAGCGCTTCTGCTCACCCTTGTCGCGTGGCATCAGGTAGCGTTCATCGCCAGTTTCGTTGGCTAAGCGCAAACGATTCTGCGCTTCAATTCGCTGTTGACGCTGGGCCTCCTTAGCGGCCTTGCGATCTGTAGGAACCAATGGGCGCTGACGGTTCGCCTGCTGCGCACTGCGCTTGGGCGTTGGTCCAGTCTTGCGGCCGTCGGTTGTTTCCGGGGCCTGCTGGGCAGACTCCACATTTACGGGGGATTGAGGTTCATCCTTCTTACGTCCAAACACCCCTCTATTCTAGCCGGAAATAGTTAGCGGCGTGACATTCGCTACGCGAGGAATTGCTAGGCTGAAGACATGACCGAAAATACTACCTTCGACTCTGTTGCAAACGACGTCGATATTGCCGCGCTAAAAAGCCACATCGAAACGAACTTCGAGAAGATCCTCGATGAGCTCACCTCCTTGGTCGCAATCCCAAGCATTGCCTGGGAATCCTTCGACCCGCAGAACCTGGAAAAGTCGGCTGAAGCAGTAGCCGAATTGGCCAAATCGGCCGGCATGGAAACCGTGGAAATCCTGCGCGAGCCTGCGCAGAACGGCGCTATGGGCGCGCCTGCTGTCGTAGCCCAGCGCAAAGCAGCGCCCGGAAAGCCCACCGTGCTGCTGTACGCACACCACGATGTCCAGCCTCCGGGCAACGAGGAGGACTGGAACACCCCGGTCTTTGAAGCCACGAAGGTAGGGGATCGGCTGTTCGGTCGCGGTGCCGCTGACGACAAGGCCGGCATTATGGTGCACATTGCGGCCATGCGCGCCGTGCTGGACCTCGTTGGCGATTTCGGCGTCGGCGTGACCTACTTCTTCGAGGGGGAGGAGGAAGCAGGGTCCCCATCCTTCCGCAACTTCCTCGAAGCCCATCAGGACAAGCTGGCAGCAGATGTGATCGTAGTTGCCGACTCGTCCAACTGGTCGGTTGGAACTCCAGCATTGACCAGCTCGCTGCGCGGCATGTGCGCAGCGGAGATCACCGTTCGCTCGCTGAACCATGCGGTTCACTCGGGCATGTTTGGCGGACCAGTTCTCGATGGCCCGGTCCTCGCGGCCAAGTTGATTTCCAGTTTCCACAACGAAGATGGTTCTGTTGCCGTCGCCGGCCTGATTGCCAACGACGTCGCTGAAGTCGACTTTGACGAAGCCGAATTCCGCAGGGACTCCGGCGTTCTGGATTCCTTCCAGCTTGCCGGCACCGGAAAGATCACCGACCGCTTGTGGAATAAACCAGCACTGAGCGTGATTGGAATGGATATCCCAAGTGTTGACCACTCGTCGAATACCCTGCTGCCGGCAACGCGTTTCAAGGTATCGATGCGCCTGGCCCCAGGACAGAATCCTGCAGATGCGCTCAAGGCCCTTGAAGCTCACGTCAAGAGCGTTGACCTTCGCGGCGCCGAGGTTGAGTTTGTCGCCACTGAAGCAGGAAACGCCTACAAGGCCGACCTGGACGCTTCGGCGAATGACACTGCACGCTGGGCGCTAGAACAAGCCTGGGGCGTTGTTCCGGTGAATATGGGCTTGGGTGGATCAATTCCATTCATCGCAGATTTGCTGGACGTCTTCCCGAAGGCGCAGATTCTGGTGACCGGTGTCGAGGATCCTGATTCGCGCGCGCACTCGGCCAACGAGTCGTTGCATCTAGGCGACTTCCAGCACGCGATTGAGGCTGAAGCCCTAATGCTGGCGAGGATCAACGCCGAAGGACTATGAACCGTGTCATACGGAGAGACGCAAGGGGAGAAATCTTCAGCGTAGCGACGTAGGATAGAAGCAAGAACAGAGGTGCCAGTTCCAGTAACAAATCTGGAGCTTGGTGCCGCATCGAGCAGTATGGGAGGAAAATCATGACTGCATCTGTTGACCAGACCAAGGGCGACCCAACCGAGGTGCCAACCCACGAAGTAGAGATTTCAGACGTGGCAGCGGACAAGGTTCGCTCGCTTCTGGAACAGGAAGGCCGGGATGATCTTCGTCTCCGCATCGCCGTGCAGCCAGGTGGCTGCTCGGGCCTGATTTACCAGCTCTACTTCGATGAGCGCATGCTCGACGGCGAC
Source organism: Glutamicibacter sp. (assembly GCF_050701915.1). Lineage (NCBI taxonomy): Bacteria > Bacillati > Actinomycetota > Actinomycetes > Micrococcales > Micrococcaceae > Glutamicibacter > Glutamicibacter sp. Next base: position 71,265 of record NZ_JBOGEG010000007.1, read on the forward strand.
GCGGTTCGCAACTTCGATGGCGTTGAGGTCATCGTTGACAAGATGAGCGTCCCGTACCTCGCTGGCGCGTCCATTGATTTCGAGGACACCATCTCGAAGCAGGGCTTCACCATCGACAACCCGGCCGCATCGGGTTCCTGCGCCTGTGGAGATTCCTTCCACTAGGCCGTAGGGAACTAACGCCGCTGTTCAAACGTTGAAGAAATTTCTCGTTAGCACAGCGGCGTTTTTCGGCATTCTGACCCCAAAGAGGGTAAGCTCTACATTAAGTAGTAAAACTATGTTTCCCTTCGTGAGCCACCTCACCGTGCAACTCGTTTAAACCACGAGGTGACTTATGAAGACCACATTCTGCACCAACAAAGAGGAAGGGCCGTCTGTGAGTTCGCAAGACCGAACCGGCAGTCGCGGGTCCGCTAAAGCCAAAGTACTGGCTTTAGTCGGCACTGGCGCATTGCTGTTGACGGGATGTACAGCGGAGGCAAAACGCGGTTGGCTCCCAAACGTGGAGCGCGACACCACCAACCACACCGGGGCAATCCAGGATTTCTGGGTTAACTCGTGGATCGCTGTTATTGTCGTCGGCGTATTGACCTGGGGATTGATGCTCTGGTGCGTCATCGCCTACCGCCGCCGCAAGAACGATACGGGTTACCCGCGTCAGCTGAGCTACAACCTGCCATTGGAGATCTTCTACACGGCCATTCCTTTGGTCCTTGTTCTAGTCTTCTTTAGCTTCAACAACAACCTGGAAAAGCAGATCAACGCCCCTGTTGATTCTGAGGTTGTAGTAGATGTCCGAGCCAAGCAGTGGTCTTGGGACTTCAACTACAGCTACCAGGGCACCGAGAAGTACTACGCCGGCGAACAGGCTCACTTGAACACCGATGGCTCGGAAGGCGTTCGCGAAGAACTGCCAACCCTGTACCTGCCAGCTGGCAAGTCGGTAACCCTTGAGCTGAATAGCCGCGATGTCATCCACTCCTTCTGGGTACCAGCCTTCTTGCAGAAGCTGGACATGATCCCAGGTAAGACCAACTACATCTACCTGACTCCACAGGTTGAAGGTAGCTACGACGGTAAGTGCGCCGAGCTTTGCGGCGAGTACCACTCCGAGATGCTCTTCAACGTCGAGGTTGTCAATGAGTCCGAGTTCAAGGCTCAGCTGGCAAAGATGGAAGATGGCCACATTGGTGAAGAATACGACCGTCAGCCAAATGCAGTTAACGGCGTCGTAGTAGAGCACGGGGAAGGAGAGTAATCATGACAACGTTTGAATATGCAACTGACGACGTGAAGTCGATTGCCCCCGCCGTAGTGCCGAAGTCTAAGGGTCGTCTATTCGTCGACTACATTACTTCGACCGACCACAAGAAGATCGGGTACATGTACCTGATCAGCTCGTTCATCCTGTTCTGTGTCGGTGGCGTTATGGCGCTGCTGATTCGTGCAGAGCTGTTCGAACCTGGCATGCAGATCCTGCAGACCAAGGAACAGTACAACCAGCTGTTCACCATGCACGGCACCGTCATGCTCCTGATGTTCGCGACCCCGCTGTTCGCAGGTTTCGCCAACGTCATGATGCCCCTGCAGATCGGTTCCCCGGATGTGGCCTTCCCGCGTCTGAACGCATTGGCCTTCTGGTTCTTCTCGCTGGGGTCGCTGATCGCTCTGGCCGGCTACCTCACCCCTCAGGGGGCAGCTAGCTTCGGTTGGTTCGCTTATGCTCCTCTGTCGAACACCACTTTCTCGCCTGGCATCGGCGGAGACCTCTGGGTCTTCGGCCTTGCACTGTCGGGCTTCGGTACCATCCTTGGTGCCGTCAACTTCATCACCACGATCATCTGCCTGCGTGCACCTGGCATGACCATGTGGCGCATGTCGATCTTCTCGTGGAACACCCTGATCACCTCGTTGCTGGTCCTGATGGCTTTCCCGCCGCTGGCAGCTGCGCTGTTCGCTCTGGGTGCAGACCGCCGCTTCGGTGCCCACATCTTCGACCCGGACAATGGCGGTGCCGTACTGTGGCAGCACCTGTTCTGGTTCTTCGGACACCCTGAGGTCTACATCATTGCGCTGCCGTTCTTCGGCATCGTCTCTGAGATCTTCCCAGTGTTCTCGCGCAAGCCGATCTTCGGCTACAAGGGTCTGGTCTTCGCGACCATCTCGATCGCTGCACTGTCGGTTTCCGTGTGGGCGCACCACATGTACGTCACTGGCTCGGTAATGCTGCCGTTCTTCGGCTTCATGACCATGCTTATCGCGGTTCCAACCGGTGTGAAGTTCTTCAACTGGATCGGTACCCTGTGGCGCGGCTCGATCACCTTCGAAACCCCAATGCTCTGGAGCATGGGCTTCATGATCACCTTCCTGTTCGGCGGTTTGACCGGTATTATCCTGTCGGCTCCGTCGCTGGACTTCCACGTATCGGATACCTACTTCGTTGTGGCTCACTTCCACTACGTAGTCTTCGGTACCGTTGTGTTCGCGATGTTCGCTGGCTTCTACTTCTGGTGGCCAAAGTGGACCGGCAAGATGCTCAACGAGCGCCTTGGCAAGATTCACTTCTGGATGCTGTTCATCGGCTTCCACGGCACCTTCCTGATCCAGCACTGGCTGGGCGTTATGGGCATGCCACGTCGCTACGCCGACTACATGCCTGAAGATGGCTTCACCGCCATGAACCAGGTTTCGACCGTCTTCGCATTCATTCTGGGTGCATCGATGATTCCATTCTTCTGGAACGTGTGGGTAACCCATCGAAACGCCAAGAAGGTTGAAGTTGATGATCCATGGGGCTTCGGCGCATCGCTGGAGTGGGCAACCTCTTGCCCTCCACCACGCCACAACTTCCACTCAATCCCTCGCATCCGTTCGGAGCGTCCGGCACTGGATCTGCACCACCCGGAACTGAGCGGACGGGTAACCCCCGAAGCCCCGGTTGCGAAGATCTTCGGCTCGGCTGACCAGAAGGACGTGTAACAATGAAAGTTGAATCCTGGATTTTCCTGGGTGGCGTCTTCTTCTTCACTCCGGTAGCGATTGTCTACGGTTACATGACCAACTGGAGCGAATGGGTCGGATTCCTGGCATTGCTTATGCTGGTCGGGCTGTCCGCGATGGTAGGCGGATACTTGCTATTCACCGCTAAGCGCGTTGGCAACCGTCCAGAGGACCGCGTGGATGGCGAAATCCACGAGAACGCCGGTGATATCGGAATGTTCTCCCCATGGAGCTGGTGGCCATTGGTCCTGGCTTCGGCTGCAGCGATTGGCTTCCTTGGCCTCGCTGTCGGCTGGTGGGTCTTCTTCATCGGCGCCGGTTTGGCCGTCGTCGGTGTGACCGGCTGGGTTTACGAATACAGCCGTGGCGATCACGCTCACTAAGCAGTAACCCTGACGGGGCGACAAGCAATTTTGCTTGCCGCCCCGTTAGTCTTTTAACAAGGGTTCCTCGATGGCATTTGGCCGTCAGGATATTCAGATCGAGGAGAAGCAGCATGCGCCACGCACCGCAGCCACATGTTCAGGCGCACCTTGATCCGGCCAGTAAGCAAAGCAAGTACCGGCAGATCCGCGAGATTCTCAAGACCCATGCGCGCGAGGCCTGCAAACCCGGCTACAAGCTTCCGCCCGAACGCGTGCTCGCCGAGCACTTCGGCGTGGCCCGCAAGACCATCCGCCAAGCCATCGATGCCTTGGTGGACGAACAAGTGCTCAAACGCGTGGTGGGAATCGGCACGTTCGTTGTGCCCGAGAAATTGGACCTTCGCGTCCGCCTGCATTCCTACTCCGAGGATATGATGCGCCGTGGCATGGTTCCCGATGCCCACGTACTCGAATTCGCGGAGATCAAAGCCAGTGCCAACCTGGCCTCGCAGCTGATGGTGGAGGAGGGCACAGCAGTAGTCCAGTTCAAACGCCTGCTGCTGGCCGATGGCACCCCCATGAGCTTGGACGAGAACTATATGCCTGCCGATCTCGTGCCAGGCTTTGTGGACGGCGAGCCACCTTCGAAGCTCTATCAGGCATTGCATGAACGTTATGGCATCTTGCTCGAATGGGGTGAGGACCAAGTGGAAAGCACTGCGGCGAGCAAGCGGCAAGCGGTGCTCTTGGGCGTAGAACCAGGCTTCCCGCTCTTGCAGATCACCCGATATGCGTACATCGGTGATCGACTGGCTGACTACTCGGTCTCGCTCTACCGGTCAGACCGCTACAAGCTCTTCGTGCCGTTGCAGCGGGTGGGCACACGCACCCCTCGCTACACAGATACTTTCTAGGCCTAGCCTGCTCGCTCTGCGCGCTGCTTCGAATTCAGCGCGCAAGCAGCAAGCAACCGGGCCAATCCTCCACGGCGATGCCGCAGATGCCGCTCAAAATGATTGCGGGCATCAACGACTAAGCCAGCACTCCCGCGACCCCGTTTGCCGGGATGGAGCCACAGCTGGAGCACGCAAGTCTTTCGCAACCCGGAGAAGATCTCGGCCCAAGCCCAATGACGATTCAAGGCGGCAGGAAGTCGGATCCTTCAACCGCCCTGTCCAATGGGGAACCAGCAACTCGGGAGCGGCAAATACTAGCGAAGATTCAAAGTCTCCCAGCGGTAGTTCGGCCAATCCTGTTGCCTCGTGATTCTGCCGGCTGTTCGATGCGTCCGGTTGTTCCGTCATCCAATTCAACCGGTTTAGAAGCAGCCTTAGACGGCACGGGTCTTCTCGAGCATTCCCCGTGGCAGGGGAGCAACTTGTAAGAATGCCTTCGGTAGCGTCACGCCCACTGCGAATGCGCAACAGAGGCCGAGAACCGTCGAATCGAGGCTTTGGGGAACTGATAACAGAACTACTGAGCTCGGCGTTAGCCATGACGCCCTGCGTGGATATTGGTTGTTCCCGAAGCGCTGGAGCTGATGCCCAGGCCATTGCGCTCCACGGCAATCGAATATTTCCCAGGAATGCTTCCGCCGAGGATATTTGACCGGCTGGCTGGAATGGCTTTCACTGGGGGACAAATGCAGTGAGCTGAAAGCCGTTGCGGTTCGGCCAGGTCCGAATCGTGGAACCGGGCACCTGCTTTGCAGCAACTGGCATTGAGTTGCCTCATGCGGCTTCAGAGCCAAACCAGAGTAGCTGCGATGCGGGCGTCCGGCCGTGTTCAGTCAGGTACGGCTTTTCTGGCGGCATCGAGAAAATAGCATTGGGAGTTGCGGAGGCTAGATCTAAACAGCCATGGCCAAATAATTTCCGTCCCGGAACAGCGCGGCCCGATACGCGGCGTAGGGGAGCAGGAGATTGGAGACCTTTCATCCGCGGACACCCGCAGCGCCAGAAGCCGTTCTAAGCCACTGGAATATCGACGGACGGCACCCCATGCGCAATCGAAGCGCTATCCGGCCCACAGCCTCCCTGGAAGGCGCAGGAAAGCTGGGTTAACGAAAGGAGGGACACACCTTGCGGTGTGTCCCTCCTTTTGTGACTAACTCGGGTCGCTATTACTTAGCGATCGAGTCCTGCTTGTCACCCTCGACCTCATGGTGGCCGTGGGCTGCATGAGCAGCTTCCAGCTCCGATGGGGTTACCGGGGCGACGCGATCTTCGAAGAAGAACTTCGAGATTGCCGCACGACGCTTCTCCGAACCGGAAACGTGTCCTGCTGCATCAGGCTGAGCCGGGATGTACTGTCGATCAACGTAGTTGGTCAGCAGGTAACGCTTGTAGACGTCAACTTCCTCGTGCTTCTCCGAGAAGCCGCCCTCAGGCGACATCTGGATGACGCCAGCTTCGCGGCCGTGCAGGACGATCTCGCGATCCTTGCGCTGCAGCGACAGGCAGATGCGGCGAGTCAACCAGAAGGCGAAGATTGGGCCCAGGAAGAACAGCGTACGCAGCCAGTAGGTGACATCGTTCAGCGACACATGGAAGTGGGTCGCGATCAAGTCGGAGGAGGCAGCAGCCCACATGACGCAGTATAAGACTACGCCGGCAGCGCCCATTGCGGTACGGAATGGAGCGTTGCGTGGACGGTCGAGCAGGTGGTGCTCGCGGTTGTCCTTGGTGACCCAGCGTTCGATCCATGGCCATGCGAACATCACTGCGAACAGTGCGCCTGCAGGAACCAGTGCTGGCAGCAGTACCGACATCACCAGGGTGTTATCGCCCCATGGGAACGGAATGATCCATTCGAAGCTGAAGTTGCCCAGGTAGCCTGGCATCAAGCGCAGCGCGCCATCGACGAAACCGATGTACCAGTCCGGCTGGGTACCAGCCGAAACAGGGGATGGGTCATATGGACCGTAGTTCCATACCGGGTTGATCTGGAACAGGCCAGCAATGAATGCCACGATGCCGAAGACGATGAAGAAGAATCCGCCGGCCTTGGCTGCGTATACCGGACCGACAGGGAAGCCAACAACGTTGTCGTTGGTGCGACCTGGGCCTGGGTACTGGGTGTGCTTGTGGGTCACAACCATGAACAGGTGCACCACGATCAGCAAGATGATGACCGCCGGAACGATCATGATGTGCAGCGAGTACAGACGCGGGATCACCGTATCGCCTGGGAACTCTCCGCCGAAGAAGAACATCGACAGGTAGGTACCAACGATAGGCAGTGCCTTCATAACACCATCGATAATGCGCAGACCGTTACCGGAAAGCAGATCATCTGGCAGGGAGTAGCCGGTGAAGCCGGCAGCAAGACCCATGATCAGCAGCACGCCGCCGACAACCCAGTTCAGTTCACGTGGGCGACGGAATGCGCCGGTGAAGAATACGCGCAGCATGTGCACGGACAGGGAAGCGACGAACAGCAGTGCCGACCAGTGGTGTACCTGTCGCATGAACAGGCCGCCGCGTACGTCGAAGGAGATATCCATGGTCGAGGCCATAGCCGTCGACATGCCGATACCCTTCATCGGTACGTACGAGCCGTTGTAGATGACGTGCGCCATCGACGGATCGAAGAAGAAGGTCAGGAAGGTGCCGGAGAGCAGCAGCAGTACGAAGGTGTACAGTGCCACTTCGCCGAACATGAACGACCAGTGGTCAGGGAAGATCTTGCGACCGAATTCCTTGACCATGCCCGATGCGCCAACGCGGGTATCCACGAAGTTCGCGATGCGGCCGGTAGCGGACGATGCTTGGTACTCGTTAGCAGCCATGATTAACCACGCTCCCAGTACGATGGGCCAACTGGTTCGTGGAAGTCACTCTGAGCTACCAGGTAGCCCTCGGAGTCCACGGTAATTGGCAGCTGCGGCAGTGCGTGGCCAGCTGGGCCGAAGATGACCTTGCATTCCTGCGTCAGGTCGAAGGTCGACTGGTGGCATGGGCACAGCAAGTGGTGGGTGTGCTGCTCGTACAGAGCAATCGGGCAACCAACGTGGGTGCAAATCTTGGAGTACGCGACGATGCCGTCGACGTTCCAGGTTTCGCGTCCCTCGGAGATCTGCATTTCCGCTGGATCCATGCGCATCAGCAGAACGACGGCTTTGGCCTTTTCGTTCAGCGGGTGCTCGGCCTCGTTCAGGCCCTCTGGGATCACGTGGAATGCGGAACCGATCTGCACATCCGAAGCCTTGATCGGGGTACCGGATGGGTCGCGGGTAAGACGGATGCCCTTGTCCCACATGGTGTGGCGCAGGGAATCAATCATCTCGTTCGCGGTGTTACCGGTGCGATCCAGGTCGCGGAACATGAAGATTGCCGGGATTGGCGCCAAGGCAATGGCACCGATCAGGGTATTGCGGATCAGCGGACGACGCTTGATGCCGGATTCTTCGAGAACGGTATCGATAATTTCGACGGCATCCTGGCGATCTTCTTCCGAGCGGATCTCGTGGCGCATTTCCATGAGCTCGTGATCCGGCATCAGGGTCTTGGCCCAGTGAACAATACCCACACCGATACCGAGCATCGCGAAAGCGGTGCCCAGTCCCAGTGCAGCGTTCTGCACACGCAGTTCAGCGAAGGTCATCTCGCCCAGGTGGCCCAGGACGAAGTAGGCCACGAAGAAGAAGAGCGTGCCGATGATGGAGATGGTAAATAGGAGCGCTACTTGACGCTCATGTCGCTTGGCTGCGCGCGGATCGCGGTCTGCGAGACGCGGACGATGGGGTGGTAAGCCCGGATCTGGGAAACGATCCTGAGCTACATCGTCAGCCTTAGCAACGGTGCCCGAGTTTTCGGGACTGCCGTGACTATGGTCGCCCATGTTTCTCTCTCATCCTTCTGTTAGGAATTTATGTACGTAGTGATGGTTACGGCCGAGGCCGTGGGTTGCCTTAGGAAGGACGCGAGGTCAACCAAATGGTGAAGGCAATGATGATACCCAGACCTGCGGTCCAGGTGAACAGGCCTTCAGCAACTGGACCCAGGGAGCCCAGGGCTGCACCGCCAGCGGAACCATTGGCTTCAATGGTCTTCAGGAAGGTGATAACGTCACGCTTCTCTTCTGGGGTGATGTTCGAGTCGTTGAACACTGGCATGTTCTGTGGGCCGGTAGCCATCGCTTCGTAGATGTGCTTCTCGGATACACCGGTCAGGGTTGGTGCGAACTTGCCGCGGGTCAACGCGCCACCGGCAGCAGCCGCGTTGTGGCACATTGCGCAGTTCACACGGAAGACGGTGCCACCGTGGGCGGCGTCGCCCTGGGTGGTATCCAAGTATTCCTCATCAGGGATCGCTGGGCCTGCACCCAGGCTTGCAACATACGCTGCCAGCTGGGAGATCTGCTCGTCGTCGAACTGTACTGGCTTGACCTGGGCCTGTGGGCCCTGCATCTGCATCGGCATACGGCCGGTGCCGACCTGGAAGTCAACAGAAGCCGCGCCAACGCCGATCAGCGATGGACCGGAGTCAGAGCCTTCGGCATTCATGCCGTGGCAAGTAGCGCAGTTGGCGACGAAAAGCTTCTGACCTTCTTCTACATCGGCCTGCGATGCAGAAGTGGTCTCAGCTGCCTTCGCTTCGCTGATGTTACCGGCTGCAGTGTAGAGACTGCCGGTAATCAGCAATCCGAACAGAAGCAGGGCCACAGCGGCGAGCGGGTGGCGGCGCTTTTTCGAAAGAGCCTTCACTTGCTGGTTCCTCACTTAGTTTCTTTGGTGTGGTGTTGCCGTACTTCTTGTTGAGGCAACTAATGAATTTAAGTTGCTACTTCAAGAAGTAGATGATCGCGAACAGGGCGATCCAAACAACGTCAACGAAGTGCCAGTAGTAGGACACGACGATGGAGCCGGTTGCTTCGAAGTGACCAAACTTCTTAGCCAGCATCGCACGACCAATGATCAGCAAGAATGCAATCAGACCACCAGCGACGTGAATGCCGTGGAAGCCGGTCGTAATGTAGAAGGCCGAAGCGTAGGAGTTCGAGTCGAATGCTACGCCCTCGCTAACGAGGACAGCGTATTCGTAGGCCTGGACCGAAACGAAGATCGCACCAAGGATGAAGGTAAGAATGAACCATTCAATCATTCCCCATTCCTTGAAGTTGAAAAGCCCACCGGAACGGCGAGGCTTGAATTCTTCGGCACGGAACACGCCTAGCTGGCACGAGAACGAGCTGGACACCAGGATGATGGTGTTAATCAGCGCGAACGGTACGTTGAGCTTGGCAGTTTCAGTCGCCCATAGTTCGGGCGCGGCAGCCCGAAGGCTGAAGTACATGGCGAAGAGGGCGGCGAAGAACATGAGCTCGCTGGAGAGCCACACCATCGTTCCCACCGACACCATGTTTGGGCGGTTCGGCGCATGTGGCGCCGTCGTATTTGGGGCATGAGTCGCAGTTGTCACACTGACATTATGTCTCTAAATGCCCCTCAGATACCAATGCAAAAGCGGGTTGGTAGAGGTTTGTTGCGCCACATCTTGGCAACATCCGCGGAAACATGCGGAAGTACAGAGAAAACTCTTTCTACAATTCGTAGAGCTTCATCCGGCGAGTCTCACGAAACAATCATTTATGCAACGAAAGTGTTTCGTATTTAACCCTATAAACTCGGCGATTTTAGCGACCTGAGCCACATCATCTAACGACATGAATTGGGTAGCACACCAGTGTCTGGATAGGCTTTCCCATGTGTCAACGAGCCTTGTAAACGAAAAGTTCCCGACGTGGCCAGATCTATTGGCCACCCTGATTAACGGTGGCGATCTCAGCCGCGAACAGGCCGCTTGGGCAATGAATGAGATCATGTCCGGCGAGGCGAGCGACGTGCAGATTGCCGGGTTCCTGGTTGCGCTGCGATCCAAGGGTGAAACCGTGGCCGAATTGACCGGCTTGGTGGACTCCATGGTGGCCAACGCAAGGCCATTGACCATCGATGCACAAACCTTGGACATTGTAGGAACGGGTGGCGATCGCCAGAACACCGTCAATATCTCCACGATGGCCACCCTGGTGTGCGCTGGCGCCGGCGTGAGCATAGTTAAACACGGCAACCGCGCATCCTCTTCCTCCTCGGGCTCCGCCGACGTGCTTGAAGCCTTGGGAGTCCGTCTGGAGGTACCAATCGAGCGCCTTGTAGAGGTATACGACAAGGTTGGGATTGCGTTCTGCTTCGCTAACGTCTTCCACCCCTCGATGCGCCACGTGGCCGGAGCGCGCCGCCAATTGCGCATTCCAACTGCATTCAACTTCATGGGCCCGTTGACCAATCCCGCACTGCCAAGCGCCTCCGCCATCGGCTGCTCCGACCTGGTTATGGCACCAATCATGGCTGGCGTTCTTGCAAGCCGCGGCGTGCGTGGCCTGGTATTCCGCGGGGACGATGGCCTGGATGAATTAACCACCACTGCAGCTAACCGCGTCTGGGAAGTTCGCAACGGCAAGGTCACCGAGTTCACTTTCGATGCCCAGGACGTTGGATTTGCCCGTGCGACCCTGAATGATCTGCGCGGCGGAGATGCGCTACATAACGCAGGGGTTGTACGCGAGGTCATCTCGGGAGCCACCGGACCCGTTCGAGATGCGGTTCTACTGAACGCGGCTGCTGGCATGGTTGCTTACAGCGATACGGCCGAAGGCAGTTTTGAAGATCGCATGCGCGCAGCCATTGCGAAAGCTGCACATTCCATCGACTCCGGCGTGGCGAAATCGACCTTGGACGCGTGGGCCTCAACGACTCAGGCAATCGTAGGGGAGTAGCACCACCAGATAGCAACAAAGCCGGTCTTTGGTTCGCGACTTTACAATCGCTGAACCGAAGACCGGCTATGTTTTTGAAAACTCTCTAGTCACCTAGGCCAAGGGAAAAAGCCGCTTCAAGATCATGTTCCGAATATGCGCGGAATGCGATGTGGGTCTGGGTGCCGCGAATGCCTGGGATCTTGGAAAGCTTATTAGCAATGACTTCGGCGAGGTCCTCGTGCTTGTTGACTCGCGCAATTGCAATCAAGTCCCAGTCGCCTGCTACTGAGTAGACTTCGCTGATGCCCGAGATTGCGGAGATCTGCTTGGCGCACTCGGGGATACTGTCAGTTGCAGTCTGGATCATGACGAATGCGGTGACCATCACTGTGCCTTTCGGTTCTAACTTATCGCCTGGCAAGAGGCGGCTGATCTGGAATCAACTCTAGTCGAAAAGCAGCGAATGGGAGGCATAGGCGCATCACCCCGCTTAGCATAGTACAACCATTTTAATTTGTAGATATGAATACAAAGTTTTATAATTGTTCCATGATTGTCTTGACCATTGACCAGCGACGTTCCCGTTCCACCGAAGATAAGGTGGAGGCACTAGTCAAGCAAGCTAATGCTACCGTTCCCGTGGTCCGCCCCTTCCAGCGAACCGCCGGCGATGAGGTCCAGGCTGTCTTGGATAATGCCAATGAAGCAATTCGCTTGGCGGTGATGATGGCAGCTTCCGGGGATTGGAGCGTTGGCATTGGCTTCGGGCAAGTCGAAACGCCACTGCCCGAAGAAACCCGTGCTGGCCGTGGGCCTGCCTTTGAATATGCTCGGGTCGCTGTGGAGCGGGCAAAGAACACCAATGCGCACCTAGCTGTTCATGGACCGTCGCATGAAGCTACCCGTCTGGAAGCCGAGCTTCAGCTGACTGCCTGCATAGTTTCCAAGCGACGGGCCACGGCATGGGAAGCTGGCACTCTGGCCGACGAAGGCCTGACCCAGCAACAGATTGCCCAAGAATTAGGAATCACCCAGCAGGCTGTCTCTTCTCGTCTGTCGGCCGCGCTATGGTTTGAAGCGAACCGGATGATGGATGAAGCTGCCAAATCGCTGAATCGACAGCTGAAGATGCTAAAGGAGCAGTAAATGCTTTGGATTGCGTGGGGGAGTCTGAGCCTGGCGGCATTCGTCTCTTGCATAGCTGCCTACCTTGGCTATGCCATGGGCAAACGAGCTCGTGTACGCGACTGGCTAGTTGTCGGGGCTGCCCTGTTCGCCATTCTCTCGGCGGTCCTGGCAGTTGCCTCTCAAACGTCACTGGAGCAGAAGGGGCTTTCGCCGGTGTACGCGATCGTCCTGAGTTCCATTTTTGCTATTAGTTTCGGCGGGCCGTTTACGGAACTCGTTTTCCGGCTTGCTGCTAAGAATGATGTCGAGCTCCAAAAGGAGGAGTCCGATCCTTCGCCGCTTCGAGGTGGGCTTTGGATCGGACTCCTAGAACGCACAGCGATCGTAGGAAGCCTCTGGGCCGGTTGGCCAGAAGGCATTGCCGTCGTCTTGGCGGTTAAGGGACTCGGCCGGTTCTCTGAACTGAAAAACCACCGCGCTGCCGAACAGTTTATTCTGGGGACTTTCGCCAGCGGTCTTGTCGCTGCCGGTTCCTACGGGCTGGGCCTGCTATTTACCTAACCGCTTAGCCACCATCGACGTAACCAGGCGACGCCCCATCAAGAACGCGCCCAGAACCAATGTCGCAACGATGATGAAGGGGAGAGCCGCGGTGGAATCCAGGGCAACGCGAAGCGCAAGGCCAGCTGCTACGGTACCCACCCAGACCAATACACCAGCAGGGAAGAGCTTGTTGATCGTGATCCATGGCTTGGACAGCAAGGTCATGACGACGTAGGCAACCAAGAACGGCAGGGCGGTCATCAAGATGCCGCCAATGCTCAAAGCATGTTCGTGTTCACGTCGACCGAGCAGGGCGAATAGAACAATGAGAACAGCGTCGACAGCCATCCACAGCGGCCACTTACGAATAGAATCCTTCATGTACTCATCATAGGTTTACCCCGGTGTCCGTGAATAATTCGACGCTGGCGGAATCGTTGTCGGTTCAGACACAGAACGGCGCAGTCGAGGCTCGCCCGAATGAGCTCAGGGGCATGGCGGCTGCCGCAATTGTTCTAGCATTAGTCCTATGAAGATCTGGCCTGGCAATGCATGGATGCAAGCGCACCAGATCGCCCTCTATTTATCCGCGATCACTGCCGGTTGCGTTCTCGGCCTGGCCTTGCCTGCCGCAAGCAAGATTCTCGAGAACTCGGTTAATCCGTTCCTTGGGTTACTGCTCTACGCTACTTTCCTGGGCATGCCGCTGACCCGTTTTCCGGAGGCCTTTCGGGACACTCGATTCATGGGTGCACTGTGCGCGATCAACTTTGCCGTGGTGCCGCTCGTGGCGTTCGGTCTATCGCGGATAGTGGTGGGGGACCAGGGGTTGCTCTTCGGCGTGCTGCTGGTCTTGCTAGCGCCCTGCATCGACTACGTTATCGTCTTTACCGGCTTAGCCGGGGGAGACAGCCAACGGCTGCTGGCCGCCACACCGCTCCTGCTGATCTTGCAAATGCTGCTCGTGCCGGGATTCCTCTATATATTTGCTGGACCCTCAGCGATCAGCGCGATCGTGCCAGCTCCTTTCCTGGGGGCGCTGCTGGGACTGATCGTGCTCCCACTGCTGGCAGCAGCACTCACCCAGGAACTCGCCAAGCGATTTGCTTGGGCAGAGCCCATCGGGGATTGGGCCGACTACCTTATGGTTCCGTTGATGATGGGAACACTATTTTGCGTGGTCGGCTCCCAGATCTATACAGTTCGGGCTGGCCTGGGTCAATTGGGGTTGGCCATCGTCGTTTTCGCCCTGTTTATCTGCATCATGAATGTCCTCGGATACTCTGCGGGAAAACTCTTCAAGCTGCCCACCGCCTCGCTACGGGCAGTTACTTTCAGCGGCGTCACACGCAATTCGCTGGTGGTGCTTCCCCTGGCCTTGGCTCTGCCGGCGGGGCTGGAAATAGCCTCCGCCGTGGTCGTTAGCCAGACCCTGGTAGAGCTGGTTGGCATGTTGGTGATGGTTCACCTCGTACCGAAGCAGAGCACCACCGTGTAGTTCCAGCCTTACCCCGCTAGGTTCGGATTAAATAGAATTTGCCTGGCCAGGAACACATGGAAGTGATCTGGCCAGGCATTTTCGCTCGGGGAGTGAAGGCATTCAGTGATGCCCAGGCGAAAGCAGCCTGTTCTTCCAAGACTTATTGCTTAGTGCTCGCCGCCTGGAGGGCCAATGACAAGCATGGTCGAGAAGATACCGACGATAAGGACGAATAGCAGGACCGTGGTCAGCGCCGGGCGGGCAACAAGCCAACGCATCGTTGCATCGGTCCACTTACGGTCATCTGGATGATCGGTTGCTTCGGTACGCCAGGTACCTTCCAGCTTTCCATTGCGTTCCAGCCACTTGTCATAGGGAATGGTCAGGTATGGGACGACGGCGGTGGCGGCAGCGCCAATGATCAGCGACTTCCTCCAGCGCTGATTCATGCCGATGAGCACAGCCATCGTTGCATAAGTGAGGAAGACGAAGCCGTGGACGAAGCCGGCAATGGAAACTGGCCAATCACCAACCTTGAGGACGTACTTCAAAATCAATGCGATGATCAGCATCGTCCATGTGACAGCTTCAGCGCGGGCGACTAGGCGATACAGGGCGCTTGGAGACATAAGATGTTTTCTGTCCTTGAAGATAGTTAGGGGAGTAGTCCGGGAATTCGGTCAAGTACTAGCCTAGCTGGCTCCAGGGATACCGTTGCCATCCAGCACTGGGCATAGAGCTCCCTTTTGACCCAGTACGTACTTGAATTCTGGACAGGCCCTCGCTGCAGGAAAGGAAGCGCATGCGATTGCCCTCGAGTGCCCCCATGCGCCAGAATCTGGCAGGATGTCCCTATGATCCACGCAGTAGTTTTCGACTTGGACGGAGTGATCCGGAATTTTCCCGAGTCCGCTACCGCTGACATTGAAATCGAATATGGGTTGAAATCGGGCACCTTGAATGCAGTGGCTTTCGACCCTGCTCTCTTAGAACTTCTGACTACAGGGAAAATATCCCGTTTGACATGGATCAAGGAGATTGGGCAGAGAGTTGGCTCAACAGAATCCGCCGACGCGTGGGGTCGCATAGAGCCCGTTGTAGATCACGATGTGCTGCAGCTAATCGACGATCTTCAACATGCAGGTATCACCACCGCAATTCTCACGAACGGCAACGACACCATTGACATCGAACTTGAGCGGCAGGGAATCGCCGCCCACGTCGCCCACGTATTCAATTCAGCAAAAATCGGTTATTCGAAGCCAGACCGACGAGCATTTCTGCATGTCATCGATGCTCTGCACCTACGTGCAAGCGAGATACTCTTTACCGACGATTCCGCTGCGAAGCTCCTCGGGGCTACCCGCCTCGGGATCCACACACATCACTTGGCTTCCGCTTCAGCTTTGAGGGCGATATTGACCGAGCGCGGAGATCTTTGACCGGATCGATAAACGTTTGGAATAACATCAAGGGGAGTGGCCCGAGGAAAGCGCCCTAGCTCTCGAACACTTCCCGATAAAGGTCCCAGAAATGGCCCATCGACCGCGGAGCCCCAAGCAGGACGGCCTCCAGATACATTAGATGCGTTTGCCATCCCGCCAGGTAATTTGAGACGTCAACGCTGAGTTTTGAGTGGCTCAGCGCAAGTTCAACTCCGATGTTGCTCGGCTGCAGAGTCAAACTAACCTTCGACGCAGATTCCTCCGGAAACTTCCAGGACATCAAGAGCGCGGATCCCGGTTCCACCTGTTCAATCCGGCTTTCGCAGATATAGTCTTCCGCATGCTCGATCTTCACAGTCGATCCCACGTCAAGGCTGCCAGCGACGTGCGTTCCCAGCCAGAGCGGCAATGCCTGACGATCAATCATCGTGTCCCAAAGACGGTTAGCCGACACATTGAAGGACCATCTAAGACCCACAGAACCCGCCGAAGCGTCAGCGAACTTTTGAATGAGTGGCATAGAAGGAGACTACTTCGATAAACGGGGGCAGCCAATAACAATAACTGGCCTGGAGCCCGCCGTGGGGAGTCGTGGATTTCCACTACTTTACATAATGTAGATTATCGGCTTATCGATAACATGGTCAAAAGTGGCCGTATTCGCACATTTACTCCGCAGATCTCTAAGGCCGTTCGTGATCTGCAGGTTGGTGCTTATCCTGCAAATCCAGCCGATGCCTCGCGAAGTCCAAGGTCTGCCGAATGAACTCTCGCGATCGTTCATCATGCATCGAGTAGATGACATGCCGCCCAGACTTCCTCGTTTGCAATACACCCGCAGCTCGCAGCTTGGACAGCAATTGGCTGGCGACCGTTGGGCTGACGCCAATTAGCTGAGCCAGATCAGACAGGGAAAGATCTTCCATGGACAATGCCCAGAGCATCTGGAGCCTTGCCGGATCGGACAAGGTCTTGAGTACGGTTACCGACATGTCCAAAAGATCACTGGAGACGATCCCGTCTTCAGTCGTTGGGACAATGAATTCGCTGGTCATCTCACGTGCTCCCTCTCCGCAATTCGCCCGTACTGGTGCAATTCAACCGTTTCGGCCCAGCTCCACGGGTGTGTCCATTATGGCCACGGATCAGGATAAAGCGATAGGTATGCTCGAAATTCACAAGGTCGGCCAGTGCTCAGAGCATTATTTGAAGCACTCCCCTAGTTAAATCATCCATCTAGATATAAACCTAATACCGCTTGACCAGTCATTTTGCAATCAGGGGCGCACTGCATGGTCACTTTGCCATCTGGAATGGTGGCGATTGCATCACAGAAGATTGGTCGCGTCACTGCTCAGTGGCAAAATTTAGATATGGCTAAACCGTTGCTACGCATTCCTCACGGGAATAAGTACGCTCTTCAGATCCGCGAAGCTCTCAAGCTGCAACATATCGAAGTTGACCCGGTGCAGAGCGATCTGATCGACCTTCTAGGACGTACTTTGCGTTCGACGTTTACGGCAAAGCACCCTGGTGTCTACATTTACGGTCCTCCAGGTCGTGGCAAAACCCTCATCATCAACACCCTGGTATCGGTGTTGCCAGAAACCACCACGGCGCGCCTCCATTTCCACGAGTTCTTCCAGCGCTTGAATTCCCCGATCAACCGCGTCCCCGGCCAGCCGTTGGGCGCGATCTTCTCGGAAGGGCTCGAGCGCGAACTAGCTGGCCTTGAGTTACTGGTCTTTGATGAGTTCCATTGCACCGAACCTGGCGATGCGATGTTCATGGCCAAGCTCATCCGGCATTGCACGGAACACGAGATCCAGCTGATCACTACGTCAAACTATGGCCCGGAGAAGCTGCTTGACGATGACACGTTCCATCACCTGGTTCAGCCAACTATTGACCGGATCCAACGGGACTTCACCATTTTTTCGCTGGATCATTCCGTGGACTACCGACGGCTCGCCACCGATACCGAGCAGGTTCTAGACGGGTATCGGAAAGGCACGCTAAACCTCTTCGAGGCA
The DNA here is from genome assembly GCF_050701915.1 of Glutamicibacter sp. Classification (NCBI taxonomy): domain Bacteria; kingdom Bacillati; phylum Actinomycetota; class Actinomycetes; order Micrococcales; family Micrococcaceae; genus Glutamicibacter; species Glutamicibacter sp. Next base: position 89,020 of record NZ_JBOGEG010000007.1, read on the forward strand.
CCAAGCGAAATGCCGGTTCACGATACGATGATCCAGATCGGCTACGACGAAATCGGGCCAGTGCATTTGAATGCGGATGAGATCTGGATCAGCTTCGAGCAGATCTGCCGAACCCGCCGCAACACTGCCGATTATCTAGATTTAGCAAGCCGGTATTCTTGCTGGCATGTAACCTGCATCCCAGCTAGTGCCACCATGCCGATGGATGAGGAACGCCGATTGGCGAATCTTATCGATATCCTCTACGACAAGAACGTAGAAGTTCATCTGTACGCCGCAGACAATCTGGGCAATCTTGGACACATGCTGCATGACACTGAGAAGGCCCGACTCACCTCGCGCTTGGCTCAACTTCAGCTCAACGAATACGAACGGACAAACGCCTCCCGATGAACACCGAGTACACCGCACAGGACATCGAGAACATCGTTCGAGAAGTCCTAGAGACTGCAGATGAGAACCTCATATTGCCTATTGTCCAACTAGGACATCCAGTTCTCCGCCAGCAGGCGGTGGCCTACGAGCACCAGCTGCCGCAGGAACTGCTCGAAGAACTCCTGGAAGCAATGCGCCAGACCATGTACGACGCACCTGGCGTGGGCCTCGCCGCCCCTCAGGTAGGTATCCCCCTGCAGATTGCCGTGCTCGAAGATCTCTATCCAATTCCGGAGGAAGCCGCCTCGCAACGAGAGCGTGAACCGCTGGAGTACTTCGAGATCTTCAACCCCGTTTATACCGCAACGACAGAGCGCGAGGCAGTCTTCTATGAAGGTTGCCTGTCCTTCGATGGATTCCAAGGCGTAGTTACCCGGCCCGCCGATATCACCGCCACCTTTAAGGACAGAGACGGCCAGGAAATAACCCGCGGGTTCTCCGGTTGGCAGGCCCGCATTGTCCAGCACGAAACTGACCATCTGTCGGGCACCGTCTATATCGACAAAGCCGTGACCCGCTCCTTGATCAACGAATCCGAACTGTGGCGCCATGAAAGCATGGACGTTGCAACTGCACAAAAGGTTCTGAAATTCTAATGTCCTCCGGCACCACGAACGTTACCTGCCCGGTCTGTGAACAACCCCTAGGCTACAAGGGCACCCGGGATAGGACCCTGAGTTGCGAAGCCGGGCACCGTTTCGACGCCGCCAAACAGGGTTACTTCAACTTCCTTACTGGCAAAGGAACGAACTTCCTCGAAGACACCTCGGCCATGGTCCAGGCACGCGATGCTTTTCAGTCCAAGGGATATTATGAGCCTCTGGCGCTGGCGCTGTCCGAGCTGATCAACAACCATCACGGTGGCCACTCGCTTGACGTGCTGGATGCGGGCGCAGGTACCGGCTATTACCTGGCGAAGATTCTAGAGAACTCCCCCGCTGCTGAACTTGATGCTTTGGCTCTGGACATCTCCCGCTATGCCATGCGTCGTGCCGCGAAGGTTCCAAGCACGCTCGCCGTGGTTTGGGATGTCTGGCGCAAATTGCCTACTGCCGACCGATCACGCGATGTAGTGCTCAACTGCTTCGCACCGCATAACCCGGCAGAGTTCCAACGTGTGCTGCGTGCCGGTGGATTATGCATTGTCGTGACCGGTGAACCAGATCATCTCAACGAAGTCGTCGAACCGCTGGGCATGCTCTCCGTGGCACAGGGCAAGCAAGCCGCCCTGGTGGAAAAATTTGCCGCTGAAGGACTTCGCCATGTCGAATCCAAGAATCTGTCATATCGGATGAACCTGAATGCCGACGATCTCTATAATCTTGCATTCATGGGTCCGTCCGGGCACCACCTCTCCCCCGAGCTCCTCCATCAGCAAGCCCTAGCACTGGGCACCCAGCCAGTAACAGCTTCCTTTGGAGTACACGCATTCGTCACGCGGGGCTAGAAGATACCCCAAAATGACTACACCTTTTATCTGCCTTCTACGGCAGAATGTAGGAAAGACCAGTTACGACTGGTCAGTGTCCTAACAGAATTTAGGTGAATGCCATGACAACAGCCGAATGGATCATCAGCAACGCTTGGGTGATCTGGCTGGCACTGTTCTTGCTGCTGGCGATCATCGAGATGCTTTCTCTTGATCTCTACTTCATCATGCTCGGCGTAGGGGCCCTTGGTGGTGTAGCGGTCGCACTGTTCAATGGACCCATGTGGTTGCAGGTCCTTGTTTTCTGCGTAATTTCATTGTTAATGATCTTCTTGGTTCGACCTATTGCGGTCAAACACTTACGGAAATCACCCGAGGGGTTCCGCACGAATATCGAGCGATTAATCGGTGCGGATGCACTTATTCTTGAACCGACCTCGCGCATGTCGGGTTCGGCCAAGATCCATGGAGAGATCTGGACCGCCCGTGCTGAATCGAGCGTTCCGACCATGAATCCCGGCACCTATGCCGTGGTTTCACGTATCGACGGGGCAACTGCATACCTGACCGCGAAGTCCCCTGACCCTGCAAACGGCTAACTAGCCTGACGCCCCCAAATTCATCACTACTGCACAAGGAAAGAGAGTACGAACCATGAAATCAGATGGTTTTGGCTTGACTATTGTGCTTGTCGTTCTGGCAATCTTCGTGATTGTCGTCCTGCTGCGCAGCGTGCGCATCGTGCCGCAGGCACGTGCTGGCATCGTTGAGCGCCTCGGCAAGTACAACCGAACCCTAAATCCCGGTCTGACGATCCTGATTCCCTTTGTGGATCGCTTGCTGCCGCTGCTGGACCTGCGTGAACAAGTTGTTTCCTTCCCGCCGCAGCCGGTTATTACCGAAGACAACCTGGTAGTTTCGATTGATACCGTGGTCTACTTCCAAATCACCGAGCCGCGTGCTGCGACGTACGAAATCGCTAACTACATCCAGGCCGTAGAACAGTTGACCACCACTACGCTTCGTAACGTCGTCGGTGGCCTGAATCTGGAAGAAGCCCTGACTAGCCGCGATCAGATCAACGGCCAGCTGCGTGGTGTACTTGACGAGGCAACCGGCAAGTGGGGCATCCGTGTTTCCCGTGTCGAGCTGAAGGCTATCGACCCACCGCTGTCCATCCAGGACTCGATGGAGAAGCAGATGCGCGCCGAGCGTGACCGCCGTGCAGCCATCCTGACCGCTGAGGGCACCAAGCAGTCCTCCATCCTGACCGCGGAAGGCGCCCGCCAGGCTTCCATCCTCGAAGCCGAGGGCGACGCTCAGGCAGCAATCTTGCGCGCTGACGGCGAGTCCCAGGCTATCCAGAAGGTCTTCGATGCAATTCACGCCGGCAAGCCGGACCACGAGTTGCTGGCCTACCAGTACCTGCAGACTCTGCCGAAGCTTGCCGAAGGCACTTCGAATACCCTGTGGGTCATTCCAAGCGAACTGACCGAAGCACTCAAGGGCATCGGCGGAGCGCTGGGCGGCACCGGATCGAGCAACAAGCCTGCAGCTCCGGAATCGCCATCGGCCCCAGGAAGCAACCTGTAGCAACAGCTGGTTTAGAACCGATTAGCCGTCTGCGGCGAGGTGCATACAATGCACCTCGCCGCAGACGCGTATAATGGATGTTTTGGCACCAAGAATTATCTTCACCTCTAGTCGGAGGGAATTATTTCCGGGTGCCAAACGTTGGTACGTGTAGCGAATTCTTCAATCATCGCGGAGGGAAAACATGAGCGATCGCAGCCTACGAGGCATGCGCCTGGGTGCACAGAGCATGGAATCTGAGGCAGGTGTGGAGCCGGCTGCCCGTCAGCGTGTGGAATACCGTACCGAAGAGGGCGAGACCGTCTTCGTCGTCTTTGCAGCCGAAGCTGAAATTCCAGCAACCTGGCACACCAAGACCGGTAAGGAAGCCAAGCTCGTCCACGGCGAAGCCAAGGCCGAAGAACCGGGCAATGAAAAGCCTGTCCGTACCCACTGGGACATGCTTCTTGAGCGCCGTTCCGAAGAAGAACTGGAAAAGACTCTGGCAGACCGCCTACAGCAGCTGCGCGCTGCGCGTGGGGAAACTGCCTAATCTCCCCCACGCACGGTTCCATGCTGTCTTAGCATGGCCGTAAGGGCTTAGTTGAGGGCTGGGTTTGATAACTGTTGGTTATCAAACCCAGCCCTCACTCTTTTACCTGGCTGTCCGGGGACTGATTGTCCATGCGCCGGCAGTAAGTGACATCGGTTGAAAAGGCGGCCTGTGCTGCACGGCTTCCTTCCTGCGGTCGGTGCACGAGCAGCATTCAAAGTTTGGACGCATATCTGGTACGTCAGGCTGCCAATTCAAATTCTTGCAAAGGTCTCGACGCTAAAGCTACCGCAAGCAATGATCGGGGCTACGCAATCGGTCCGGAAACGAACTCACCGCAAGGGTGCTCCCGATTGCCGCGGACACAGGGATATGGAATCACCAATGACATCGCTGGTGCCTCAAGCGTTCGGCAATTCTCGCCGAACTCGGTCCTGGCCCCCTTGCCAACGGAGATCAAGGTGAGCTGGACAGACTGTTCGGGCAGGACAGCATGCACGTTGTGCAAGTGCGCAGAAGGTCCTTGCCCGGGCCCTTCCCTCCTGAAACTGGATGAGGTGATTGCCGCAGAGTTCATGCCATTTGTACGAGCAGCCAACTGCCCATTGGTGACTTCATCGTCCAGCCCCTGCCTCATCACTGAACGCGCTTGGCCAAAGCCAGTGGTTTCTGCGGGTTCAAGAAGTGCACGAACTGCCACTTGTGGATCCTCGATCGAAATACGCCTACTTGTTCGCCATTTCGCTTTTGCCAGGTGGCTTGATCTCGGACGAGATCTTGTGCGCGAACCAAGTCACGCTCAGTATCTTCAACTGGGTCAAAGTACCTGCATAAAATAGTGCTGCTGTGGTCGGCGAGACTTAGCTGCTTCCTAAAAGCTATCTTCATCCTGCACAGTCCGCTTTTTGGGGCGGCGGGTTAGTTTGGATTTCGCTGCCTGCCCGAGACTTGATGATGAATCCCGGTTTAAGCGAACTGGCGTGCAACGATTGATCGTTGCACGCCAGTTCGCATAAACCCTGGTATTACTTCTTGGAAGTCAGCTTCTTCCACCGGGCGCCCAGGCCCCAGCGGGTGACATTCCACATTGCTTCGAAAACAATGTTGCCGCTCATCTTCGACGCGCCCAGTTCGCGCTCTACGAAGGTCACGGGAACTTCAACGATCGTCTTGCGCAGCATGGCCACGCGGAAGGTCATGTCCACCTGGAAGCCGTAGCCGCGCGACTCAACGGCGTCGAAATCGATAGCTTCCAGGGTTTCGCGCTTGAAGGCACGGTAGCCTGCGGTGATGTCGCGCAGAGGCAAGCCCAGCATGGTGCGCGAGTAGAAGCTGCCGCCGCGGGAGATGATCTTGCGCAGCATTGGCCAGTTCACGACTTCGCCGCCCTTGACCCAACGCGAACCGATCACGAGATCGGCGCCCGCGGCGCTGGCATCCAAAAGGCGTGGAAGCTGCTCTGGCATATGCGATCCATCGGCATCCATCTCTACGAGAACGTCGTAGTCGCGAGCCAACGCCCACTCGAAACCTGCGATGTAGGCGGCTCCCAGGCCTTCCTTGCCGGTACGGTGCAATACGTGGATGTTCGAGTCCTCAGCAGCCATCTTGTCTGCTAGTTCTCCGGTGCCGTCAGGCGAGTTATCATCGACGATCAATACATCCGAGTCAGGAACTGCGGTACGCAAGCGTCCTACGGTCAGCGGGAGCGACTCCAGTTCGTTGTAAGTCGGAATGATTGTAATGACGCGCACGCGGCGGCACCTTTCTTGGTATACAACACAAAGCTTCTTGCCTGCTCGGCTTCGACTGCATGGCTTCTGCAGGATTCCGGGCCGAAAAGAGTTAATCCAAACTCAAAGTATAGTCATCATTTACCAGCCAGCGAGCTGGAGACACCGTGTTAACGAACGATCCTCAGTGACTTCGGCCCTATTCTCCACGTCAAAAGGCACAGAGAATGTTATCTAAGGTCACTGAGGATCGTTGTTTAAATTGCGTAGTTTCCAACGCAATGCATGTGCATCTCGAAGAGGCGCTTAGACCAGCCTAGTGGGTACCCCACCTAGGCTGTCAACCATCAAATGACTTCACTCTTTACCTAGACACCACTAGTCAGGGCAAAATTCGTGAAATTATTCTGCTTATTGAGCAACTGTTTCGCTTTAAGCCGATTCACTTGGCTCAAGGGTATTGAAAAGCGTGATTCCAGCGCGTACTGTACGCAGGCACTGCGGAATTTCCTCATCAACCACCGGAAGCATCGGAGTTCCAGCTCGGGCATCGGTACTCCACGAGCTGATTCGGACGTCCGGAGTTTGCACAGCAAGTTCAGAGGCAGTCCACACTGCGAAAGTCGCCGGTGCGCCGATCACGAGCTGCCCAGCGAATGGGTTCATCTCGCCCATGGCACGATAGGTGGATCGGGTCTGAGCCAGGAAGGCCGCACGCGCCGAGATGCGAGCCTCCGCATTTGCCATGTTCATGCCGGCACGAATAACCTGCCAGCCATCAACCTCGGTTACCGGAGCATCAGAGCCAAGCACCATTGGCACACCAGCCGAAAGCATGGCAGAGAGGTTGTTCATCGAAGCTGCGCGCTCCCCCAGGCGCTGCGCGTACATGCCGTTCGAGCCGCCCCATGCCTGGTCGAAGACCGGCTGCATCGAAACCATGATGGCGTACTGCAGCAAGCGGGCTCGCGAGGCTTCATCAACCATTTCAACATGCTCCAGACGGTGCCGGCACACCTGCAGCTTAGCTACCCCAATCTGCTCAGCAGCCAGGTCAAAACCTGCCAACACCTCGTCCAGGGCGCCGTCACCGATCACATGGAACGAGGCCTGGATCCCCCGGGAACTGCAAGCGACCAGGTGGTCCGCAATTTCGTCGCGCTTCAGATACAAGGTGCCGCGTTCTCCCGGCTGATCGCTGTAGTCTTCGCGCAGGTACGCCGTGTGGCTGCCCAGGGAACCATCCACGCGAAGGTCGCCACCCAAGCCCAACATCTTTCCCGTTGGGAAGGACGCGACCAGTTCCTGGGCGATGTCTGCATCGCTAACCAGTTCGCCCCAGTAGGCATAGACTTGCGGCAGTTCAGGGTTGTCGATGGCCAGCAACTGCTCCAGTGCCTCTCGGCCCTCAATATGCGGGGCCGCCATCTCTACGACGCTGGCGAAACCACGCGAGGCATAGTGCTCTAGTGCCAGGCGCTGGTATTCCTGTTCGGCCTTCTGCGCGCTGGTGAGCGCTTCACGCACTGCGTCGTGATCCGCACCCGAAATGATGCCAGCGGCGAGGTGCCCCAAGTCCAGCAGATCCAGCAGTTCCCGATTGACCAGGGCACTGTGCGCATCGCGACGCGCCAAGTAGTAGCCGCGGCCTTCTGCGGCACTGGTCAGGTCGGTTTCCTCGGGCAGTTGCTGGTTAGTCCAATCCGAGTTGTCCCACCCCTGAGCCAGAACCAGCTTGGTCGACTTCTGCGCCTGCTCGGCGACGAGGGAAAGCAGTGACGAACCCGAGGTTGCTGCACCCAAATCGGCTCCCGAAAGGGTACGGCCCAAGGCGGCAAGGTGCGTGTGGGATTCAACGAACGCCGGGGTGACCAAACCGCCCTTGAGGTCGACCACTTCGTCGACGGCGGACGCGTGGCGCTCAGCTGCGTCCTCACCGCCCAACCACGAAATGGTGTCGCCGTCCACCACCATTGCGGTCGCAAATGGATCGGCCGCCGAATAGATGGACCCGTTTCGGTAGAGTGTTTTTGCCATCAGCGTCTCCCTTTTCTCGTGCACTGACTAATAAGTTTTTTCCGCTGGACCTGCTGGCTAATCCAGCACGTTCGAGTAGGCCACGACGCCGCGCTTGACTTGGTCTACTGCCTTGTAGGCATTGCGAACCAGCAATGGCGGAAGGTCTGTATTCTTTGCGAACTGGTCCAAGGTATCGATAACCTGCTTGGCCCAGCGCACGAAGTCACCCGGCGCCAGATCGGTACCGCGCAGCGCGCTGTTCAGGCTCGATCCACGGGCCCACTTGTACATTGGCCAAATCAAACCGGATTCGGGTGGAGCAGTCGGGTCAAGGCTCAAGGCCTCTTCAGCATCAGAGAGCTCGCCCCAAATCTTGATGGTGCTATTCCAGATGTCATCAATCTTGCCCGTTGGCATCTTCGGATCGGCACGATCCCCATCGCGGCGTGCCTGGTAGACCAGGCTGGCGACAACCGCGCACAGTTCTTCTGCATTGAGCTGGGTAAGCTTGCCGGTCTCCAGGATCTGGCTGGTGAGCAGATCGCGGTCGCCATAGATGCGGCGCAGTCGACGGCCGGAGTCGGTCAGCGCGAAATCTTCGCCCCCATTGGTTGCAACGAGGTATTCGAACTGCTCCAGCACTTTGCAGACCTTGTCGAACTGCGTGGCAATGGTATTGGTTCGCCCGCGGATGGCGCGACGAGCCTTATCCGTGTCCTTCTTCAGCTTCCAGTACCTGTCGGCCCAGCGCATGTGCTGGTCCTTCTCCGAGCAGGCGTGGCAAGGATGGTCCTTGAGTTCCAGGCGCAACGCGTTAATTTCGCGCTCGAAAGAATCCGAACCTTCAAAATCAAAGCTCTGGGCGTCCTGGCGTGGAGGACGCGACTCGTCAATCGCGTTGCGCAAGGATGAAGCCAGGTCCCGGCGCTCCTTCGGTGTGCGCCCGTTGAAACCCTTGGGGATCTTGATCCGCGAAATGATCTGCACTGGGCCGTTGAGGTCTTCCACGGAGAGCCGGCGAAGCTGCGCTTCTTCGGTCAGCACGGTATGGCGTGGGTTGTACATCGCCTTGTCAAGTTCGACGACCACGGCACGACCGAAGCGGCGGCCACCGGGAAGGTCCACCACATCGCCGCGGATCACGGCCTGCAGGGACTGCTCGGCTGCCGAACGGCGCTCGTGGCGGCGGTCCTTTGCAGCATTCTTCTCGACCTGGGCCAGGTTTCGTTGCAGTTTCAGGTACTCGGTGAAATCTCCGAGATGGCATTCCATCGACTTGGCGTAGCCGGCCAGGGATTCTTCCTTGGAACGCACCTGGCGCGCCATGCCCACCACGGAACGGTCCGCCTGGTACTGCGCAAAGGAGGTCTCGAGGATTTGCCGGGTCTGCTCACGGCCAAACTGTGCCAACAAGTTGGTGGACATGTTGTAGGTCGGACGGAAAGAGGAATTCAGCGGATAGGTACGCTTCGAAGCGAGTCCTGCCAAGGATTCCGGCTCCAGGTCGGGGTTCCAGACGACAATTGAATGACCTTCAATGTCAATGCCGCGACGCCCGGCACGGCCGGTGAGCTGGGTGTACTCCCCCGAAGAGATCTGCACGTGGGATTCGCCGTTGAATTTCACCAGTTTTTCCAGCACGACCGAACGTGCTGGCATGTTCACGCCCAGTGCCAGGGTTTCGGTTGCGAACACCACCTTGATCAGGTTTCGCGCAAAGAGGTCTTCAACGATTTCCTTGAAGATCGGAAGCAAGCCTGCGTGGTGGGAAGCGAAGCCGCGAACTAGCCCATCGCGCCAAGACCAGAATTCGAGGACGTCCAGGTCTTCGCTGGGGATTCGGTACGCGACTTCATCCAGCGCCTGCGCGATCTCGGCGGCTTCTTCATTGGTCGTCAGGCGCAGGTCAGCCATGGCGCACTGCTGGACGGCCATATCGCAGCCCTTGCGGGAGAAAATGAAGAAAATAGCTGGCAGCAGAGCGGCACGGTCGAGCTTGCCGATAACCGCTGGACGGTTGATGCGATGGCCCATGCCGGAGCTGCGCTGGGGACCGCGTCCACCGCGCCCCCGTCCGCGCTGCACGCGACCGCCGGGGCTCTGGGAGCGTACGAGTTTTCGCAGCTCAGGATTAACCGAGGCCTTTGAATCGTCTTCCGCAACCTTGTCGAAGGCCACGTCTTCGGCAAATAGATCTACCACGTTAGGGCCGACCATTACGTGCTGGAAAAGTGGCACCGGACGATGCTCGGAGACAATGACGTCGGTCTGGCCTCGGACGGTATCCAGCCAGCCACCGAATTCCTCGGCGTTGGACACGGTAGCCGAGAGTGAAATGATCTGCACGTTGGACGGCAGATGGATGATGACTTCTTCCCATACGGCACCACGGAATTTATCGGCGAGGTAGTGAACCTCATCCATGATCACGTAGCCCAACCCGTCGAGGGTTTGGGAGTCCGCGTACAGCATATTGCGCAGCACTTCGGTAGTCATCACGACGATCTGTGCTTCGGAGTTGATCGAGGTGTCGCCGGTCAGCAACCCGACCTTCTGCGCTCCATAGCGATTGACCAGTTCCGAATACTTCTGGTTGCTCAGCGCCTTGATCGGCGTGGTGTAGAAAGCCTTGCGGTTCTCGCCTAGAGCCTGGTAGATGGCGTATTCGCCAACTACAGTTTTTCCGGCGCCGGTGGGTGCAGCGACCAGTACGCTGTGCCCTTCTGCGACTTTCTGGCAAGCTTCGGCCTGGAATGGATCCAGGTCGAAGGAGATGCTTGCTCGGAATTCAGGAAGTGCAGTGCCGTTTTCGACCTGCCGTGCCTTGGAATTCGCGTAGCGTTCCGCGGGTGAAGTCACTTGTGGTCGTTCACTTTCTTGCCCTGATTCAGAGCTGGGATTTTGGTTCGTCAATCGAGCTAGGGGTTTCAATGCCAGAGGATTCACCGGCTGCCAGGCGTTCATTCTCGGCTTCCTGTGCCGCCAGCTTCTTTGCGCGCTTCTTGTCGTTGAAGTGGCAGATCAAGGTAGCAAGGGCGAAGGTGAGGAACAACGGTCCAGCCAACGCGAACATGGTGATTGCATCGCCGCCTGGTGCTGCCATAGCGGCAACCAGGGCAATGAGGAAGACGGTGATACGCCAGTTCTTCAAGATGAGCTTGGCTGGCAGGATGCCGACCATGTTCAGGCCAACCATCAATACCGGTACCAGCATGGCCAAGCCGAATGCCAGTAGCAGGCGGAAGATAAACGGTAGGTACTCGGAAATGTTCAGTAGGTTATCCGAGTTCTCCGGCGACAGGCTAATGAAGAATTCCAGCGCGAACGGGAGAACGAAGTAGGCCATCGCCACGCCGCCAAGGAACAGCGGCACCGCGGCTGCTACGAAGCTGTAGCTCAATCGGCGCTCGTTCTTTTTCAGTCCCGGGACGATAAATGCCCACAGCTGGTAGAGCCACACCGGTGAGGAAACGATCAGTCCGACGAATAGCGCGACCTTGATCATGATGTCGAAGGGTGACATCACCGCGGTGAATACTACCGAGCCGCCTGCAGCCTTCACCGGTGCGATCAGCAAGGCAAGCAGCCAGTCGTAAACGAAGAAACCGGCTACCGTACCCAAGGTCAGCGCAATGAGCGACTTGAATAACCGGTTGCGTGCTTCAATCAGATGCTCTTTGAGAGCCATCCGACCTTCATCGTCCTTGACCCGCTTCTTCTTGCTGCGCGGGTTCTTGTCTTTATTTGTTGCCACTGAAGAGGTCTACGAGTTGTTCTTTTCGTTGGGGTTCGGTTCATTGATGGTGCCATCAACGGTTTCAGATTTAGGATCATCGTCCTTCATCTGGCGAACCTCGGACTTGAAGATACGCAGCGACTGACCCATCGAGCGAGCCAAGCCTGGAAGCTTTGGAGCGCCGAATAGCAGCAGTGCAAGCACGATAATGATGACCAAATGCCATCCCTGTAAGCCACCCATGTGGATTCCCTTCTCTCTTTCTAAAGTCTACGTCAGAACAGGCGAAGATCGCGCATGTTCTGAGCCTGGCCGCGCTGTGCGCGACGTGCGACGCGGCGAACTCGACGCGCCTCGATTCTTTCGGCTTTGCCCTTATGGCGAAGCTTTTTGATCTTCTCCGGGTCCGCATGCGTGGCATCGGTTCCGTGCGGGTAGCGACGAGGGTTCGCAGCGTACTCAACGACGGTGCCCTCCTGGCTTAAACCGTCGCTGATGTGATCGGCAGCGTCGCCTAGGCCCTCGACGACAGCCATTCCCCGTTTGAACAAACGGAAGCCGGCAATTGCCGCAACGAGTACTGTCGCCAAAATGAGCACAGTCCACAAAAGTACCCAGAACCACCAAGGAAGCATCTATTAATCCTCATACATTGCGATAGCCTCGTCCAACCAATTCACTACATGTTCGCGCGTAGCGTCAGGAGAGACCACAGTCAGTTTACCGCTATGGCGAGCCACTAGCGGCGCAGCTACTTGGTGATCCGAGAACCGGACATTGGCCAGATACCCCGTACCGACCTTTCCCGTGGACCAGGAAAGAGGATGGAAAGCTTCGATAACCGGCAAGATCTCGGCGTCAACATAGACCATGACCTCCAAGTCGTCGTCGCTGGACTCATACCGAATCTGGACATCTTGCTGGTCTTCATGCCGAGCCGCCAACTCGAATTGTTCACCGACAGTTTCCACACTTAACATCCGGTCCACCCGGAAGGTTAATAAGCTTTGGCGCTTTCGGCACCAAGCCCGCAGGTACTGCACCGCTCCGTCTTCAATGAGTCGGATCGGTTCCGCATCGCGAATCTGGTGAGTACGCGAACTGGCCGAGTAGTAATCGATGCGCACAACGTCTTGGGAACGAATCGCCTGAATCAGCTGCTGCGGAATATCGTTCTCGCGCGCCTTGGACAGCGCGAAGCCCAGCGCCCCGCTCCAGCCATCAAAGCGGGCCACAGCGGAATTGATCTTGGCCAGTGCGGCGTCGAGCACCTGCCGGTGCTCGAACTCGGGAATGCTCGCCAGGGCGTTGAGCCCGCCGAGCACGGCTACTGCTTCCAGCGGTGCCAGCTTCTGCGGCTCAGCCAGCAGTGCTGCATTGGAGATCGTGACGGTATCGGATTCAACGTCGCCGTCGTTGACGTTGATCAGCTCATCGTGCTGGCCGTACGGGACACCGCACATCATGATCATGGCCAGCTCTTCACGGACCTTGGCAACGCTCATGGAGTAGCGTTCTGCCAGCGCCTCAATTTCTACGACACCATGGGCGTGCACATACTGGATCATGTCGATATTGCGCATGACCTGAGTCGTGGTGGTGCCGCGGCCGGTGGCGCGATGCGGACGGAACTTCACATCAGCATAGGCATCCTGATGGTCCTGGTCGGTCTGGGAGCTGCGCGCGCCGCTGAGAATCCGACGCACCTGGGCCACCAGTTCGGTGGGCCCCAGGACTTTCACCGCCGGACCATAGGCGGCCAACTGCTGGGCGAATGAATGCGGATCCGCATAGCCGATCTGCAGCTCATCCTGGTCGCTGCGTCCATTCACTGCCTGGGCGCGCAGCGGGATTGCTTCATCGCCCAGGAGCCGTACCGTTGCCATCAGTCCCGGATTCTGCAGGTCGAAGTCCTGCAATACCTGGGTCATGTCGAAATCTTTGGGGCGAGCATGGTACTGCCCGTCGGCGATAGCGCCACTGTGCCGGTAATTGGTGAACTTGCCCTGCACTCGCGAGAGGCGGAAGACGCGGGTGTCTTTTCGCGTGCGGTCGTAGCCGGTGAAGTACCAGTTGCCGTAGCGCTGCCCAATCCCCCACACATCAACTATGCGGTCGCTGCGCGCGCCGTTCGAGGAGGTATACGCGAACTTCAGCGTGTTGCGGTTGAAGACCGCGAGGGCACATTCACGGAAGTTCGGTTCATCCATGGATAGGCGCGGAACCAGTGAGCCGGCCAACGGCGCGACCGGAGAGCCGTCGCCATCATGGCCAGTGACTCGGGCCGCGGCGTTGAGCCCCAATGACTGCAACTTGGTGTCTTTCCAAAGGCTCGCGGCCAATGCAACCAGGCCAGCTTCTGCGGGGCTGAATTCCACCGGCGGCAAGAACCAATCGGTCGTGTCGATGCTGTAGTAGGTGACATCGTCGATCACTTCCTTGTTCAGCTGCAGCCCGAAGTCATTGCGGATATCATCTTTGAGTCGATCCAGTGCCTTCTCGCGGGTCTCCTTGCTACCGTCTGGCACCAAATAGGATCCAATGCGATCGGCGTTGAACTTCCGTGATTTAGTTGCCAGCGCGTAGATGAGGCTGGTCAGGCGTTCTGCCTTGCTGGGTCCCGAGGATTGCTTTGTGCTCACGTGCCTACACTAACCAATTTTCGCCTGCAAGGATGACTTTTAAGACAGCAATGGCCCCGATTGTTTAATCGAGGCCACTGCCAGCACTTGGAATTACTTGGTGCCCATCAGGTCAACAACGAAAATCAGTGCTTCGTTAGGGGCGATGGCGCCTGGTGCGCCACGCTCGCCGTAGGCCAGGTGCGATGGGATATCCAGACGGCGACGTCCGCCGACCTTCATGCCCACCAGGCCCTGGTCCCAACCCTGGATAACCATCCCGACACCCACTGGGAAGTCGAGGGTCTGCCCACGGCCCCAGGAAGAGTCGAACTCTTCGCCGGTGGACCAGGCGACACCCACATAGTGCGCTTCAACGGTGGTGCCTGGGGTGACCTCAGCGCCGGTGCCCTCGACCAGGTCGGTGATGACCAGTTCTTCAGGAGCGTCGGTGCCCGGGAAATCGATCTCCGGCTTGGTGCGGTCGTAGTTGCGTTCTCCGAACGACATAGTCACGGCCTTTCTGTTACTTGCTTTCGCTTACCTTGTCTAATTCTACGTAGAAGACCAGTGGTCCTGCAGGACGCCCCTGGGCTTCAGCGGTGTCGCCGTAGGCCAAGTCCGTCGGGATCGTCAGCAAGACCTTGCTGCCTTCCTTCAGGCCCTGGAAGCCCTGCAGCCAGCCCTGGATCACTCCGCCGGCCATATCGGCTTCGAAGCCTTCTTCGTTGCCGAAGTTGCCGTCGAACTTCTTGCCGTCTTCCCAACGCACGCCGTGGTAGTGGGCAGTGACCTTGGACGCTTCGCCAACGGCTGGTCCATCTCCTTCTTCAAGGACATCCACTGCCAAGCCTGCTGGGGCTTCGGTGTCCTTGGGGATGGTGATCTTTGGATCGCCCTTGCCTGTCTTCACGGTGGGGAGCTTGCCATCGTCCTTGAGCTGCTGGACTTCATCCTTGCCCAGCGTCTGGCTTGGGCTCTTGGAGTCCGCAATCTTGATCACGATCAGCCGTTCGGCACGCGAGCCTTCGGCCGGTTCGGCAACGGAACCGTCGGGCTGCTGCACGCCTTCGATGGCTGCGTAGGCGATCCAGTCGCCAATCTGGGACTTCAGCAGGGTTTCGTAAAGCTCGGGCATCTGCCCCTTGAGCGTCGCGTCAACCTTCATGGGAGCCGGATCAGCCGTGAAATTCTCGTTGGTCAGCAGGCCGTCGATGGTTTTGTACAGTCCCGACTGGATCTGGATGGTGTCGCCTTCCTTGATATCGGAACCCTCACCCTCCACCACGGTGACAGCTTCTGCCTTTTCAGTCAGGAGCGGCGCATCGAATTCGACCTCTGGTGCGGTCTTGTTATCTGTTGCTGGCTTGACGTCGATGTCGCTCAGGGATGACGAACCCGAACCGCAGGACGCCAGGGCAAGGATGGACGCGGTGGCGCATACTGCCAAAACTTTTCGCACGAATCTTCTTTCCGGTTGGACTAGTTGGTCTTGCATTGCGGGCTTGCCTGTGGCAAGGCTCGTAATGATCTGCGTCCAGCTTAGAGGTTTTTGCTGTGTAAATACTTGTTTCCAGCTAGTTAAAGCTGCTGGCCCATCAGCTCAATGAGCTCGTCAATCTGTGAATTGGTGGTTGCAAACGGGTCCTTGCACAGCACAATACCGCCCGGGCCGTCCTCATACTTCATGTGGACCCAATCCGCGCTGTAGCGTCGGCCATTGGCTCGTGCGGCGCGAATGAATTTGCTTCGCAGCGCCGCGCGTGTCGTGGCCGGCGGGTTGTTCACGGCCGCCATGATTTCAGCTTCGGAGACGACTGCGCTGGCCAGGCCGCGGCGCTTGAGCAGGTGGAACAGGCCGCGCTGCGGGTCGATGTCATGGTATGTCAGGTTCAGCTGCGCGATCCGTGGTGCCGAGAGCTCCAGGGAGTTTTTCTGCGCATATCCCGTCAGCAACTTGTGCTTGATAGCCCAGTCGATGTCCCGGTCGATCAGCGAGAAGTCCTGGCTTTCCACTGCGTTCAGCGTGCGTTCCCACAATTCCAGGACGGTGTCTACCTGGTCGTGGTGCGCGCCGTGGCGGGCGATGAATTCCTTGACGGATTCGAAGAGGATCCACTGGATCTGCAGTGCGGTCGGCTCGTCGCCGCCCATAAGCCGCACGACGGTCTGGCCAGTGAAATCGTGGGAGATCTGGCGGATCGAGCGAATCGGGTTTTCCAGTCGCAGATCGTGGTAGATTTCTCCGGATTCGATCAGGCGCAGCACCAGATCGGTGGCGCCGATCTTGAGCAGCTGGGTGGTTTCGCTCATCGTCGAGTCGCCCACTATGACATGCAGCCGGCGGTGGTACTCGGCATCTGCATGCGGCTCATCGCGGGTGTTGATGATCGGACGCGAGCGCGTCGTGGCAGAGGAGACCCCTTCCCACATGTGATCGGCGCGCTGGGAGAAGACGTACTTGGTCTGCTCTTCATCGGTGATCAGATGCCCGGCGCCGCACAATAGCTGGCGGGTGACGAGGAAAGGGATGAGCATGTCAGCGAGGCGCTTGAACTCGATTTTGCGTGGAATCAGGTAATTCTCATGACAGCCATAGGAGTTCCCGGCGGAGTCCACATTGTTCTTGAACATGTAGATGCGGCCTTCGTGCCCTTCTTCGGCCAGCTGGTCCTCTGCCTGGTCGACGAGGTCGAGCATGAACACCTCGCCTGCACGGTCATGGGCGATCAGCTGCTTGAGCTGGTCGCATTCTGCGGTGGCGTATTCCGGGTGCGAACCCACATCCAGGTAGAGGCGCGAGCCGTTCTCCAGGAACACATTTGAGCTGCGTCCCCAGCTGACTACGGGCTTGAACAGGTGCCGTGCGGCATCCTCCGGGGTGAGCCGTCGCCCATCCGACGGGACATAATTCAGTCCGAATTCGGTTTCCAGACCAAAAATTCTGCGATCCACGCGAAGCTACTTCCCCTCAACTGCGGTTCTGCCGCATTGGGCAGAACACGACTTCCAAAGCTGTCTGCCCGTTCGGGCTTACTGGCCACCCTTTTGCACGAATCCGCGTACGAACTCTTCAGCGTTGGATTCCAGCACCGAGTCGATTTCATCCAGCAGGTCATCCACGCCGGCGGACTGGCCGGTGGTGTTCACCTGGACCTGCTCTGCTTCGGCCTGCTGGTTCTGGGTGTTGCGGCGGGCCGAGAAGCTTTCCTGAGTCATCGTTTTCTCCTAAGTAGTCGTGAATCCCGGAATTACGCGCCGAGACTCATACCTATTCTGCGCCGATTAGCGACGCCTTGCCAATTCGTCGATGAATTCCGCAATCTCCAGCTGGGCGTCGAAGAGTTCGCCAACCTGCGCACGGGTTCCGGCAAGCGGCTCGGACATGTGGAAGCGGCTGATCTTGCGTGCGCCGGGAACGGCGAAGGACAGTGCATCCCAGTTCGCTGCGACCACGTAGGGCGCATAGCGCTGCAGGGTCATGCCGCGCAGGTAGGCGCGGGTATCCTCCGGCGGGGCGCCCACGGCTTGGTTGATCTCCTGCTGGCTGAAGATCCTCTGGATTGCCCCGCGTTCGGCCATGCGGTAGTACAGGCCCTTGTCGGTCCGCAGATCAGCCCATTGCAGGTCCAGCATCGCCACGCGTGGATCGGTAAGCTCAAGCTGGTGGCGCTGGGCGAAGCCGTTGACCAGCTTGTATTTGGCGATCCAGTCAATCTGGTCTGCAGCTTCCATCGGGTCGCGCTCGAGCAAATCCAGGATCTGCGCCCAACGACTGAGGATCTCGGTGGTGTCCGGATCATCTATGCCACGTGCCGCACAGTAGTTTTCCGCCGCATGCAGGTAATGGCGCTGGATTTCAATGGCCGTGAGCTGGACCCCGCCGCGCAATCGCACCTTGGCCTTCAGGGTGGGGTCGTGGCTGATTTGCTGCAAGGCCAGGACCGGCTCGACCAATTCCAGCTGCGGGGCCATCCCCGCTTCGATCAGCGAGAGCACCAAGTTGGTGGTGCCCACCCGCAGCAGGGTGGAGATCTGGCCGAGGTTGGCATCCCCGATGATCACGTGCAGGCGGCGGTACTTGTCCCAGTTCGCGTGCGGTTCATCGCGGGTATTGATGATCGGGCGGTTGATGGTGGTTTCCAGGCCCACTTCCGCCTCGAAGAAGTCGGCACGCTGGGAGATCTGGAAGGCGGCGCGCTCGTTGAGCATTCCCTGGCCCACCCGCCCGGCGCCGCAGAAGATCTGCCGGCTGGCAAAGAACGGGGTGAGCCCGCGGACAATCGAAGAGAACTCGATGTCGCGCGGCATCAGGTAGTTCTCATGCGAGCCGTAGGAGACCGACTTGTTATCGGTGTTGTTCTTGTAGAGCAGCAGTTCCCCGCTGCCCAGGCGCTGGGCGGCGGCCGCGGCGCGGCGCATCACTTCATCGCCGGCTTGGTCCCAGAGCACCGCATCACGCGGGGTCATCGATTCCGGGCTGGAGTATTCCGGGTGGGCGTGGTCAACGTAGAGGCGTGCGCCGTTGCCCAGAACCATATTCATCACTACATCCGTGGATTCCTTCTCCTGGTAGAGCGTGGAGCCCACATGCGCGTCATTGCCATCCAGCGCAATGGATTCGGCGGTCCAGATGCCTTCATCTTCCAGCCCCGGTTCCAGGTCGGTGAGCTGGCTCGGATGCGCTTGGGCGCGGTCCATGGCAAACCCGCGCGCATCTTGCAGCGGGGATTCGTCGCTGTAGTCCCAGCGCGCAGCCTTGGCCGCCGAATCCTGTTCGGCTACCAATTGCGCGTAGGCATCAACGATCTGCGCCGAAAGCACCGTGGCATTGGCCTTGGGCATGTTCGGGCGAATAATTCCGTATTCGGTTTCCAAGCCGACCAGCCGACGTGCGCTCATTTGCTGGCCTGCTGCTGGACCAGGGAACGGATGTTGCTGATCCGTTCGCCCTTGCGCCCGGAAATCCGGGCCCAGTCATCGGGGTTGGTGGTATTGGGCATGTCTTCGTGCTCGGCGAATTCTTCGCGCACCGCACGCAGCAGGTACTCCATCTTCAGGCCGCGCTCGTTCTGCGTGATCAGCGCCTTGATGGCGTGCTTCTTGGCGCGGTCCACGATGTTGTGGATGACCGCGCCCGAGGCAAAGTCCTTGAAGTAGAGCACTTCGGTAGCACCGGTAACATAGGTGACTTCGAGGAATTCGTTGATCCGCTCGGTGGAGTACATTGCCTGGACAGCCCCGCGGATCATGCGCGCTATGGTTGCGCCGGGATCCCCCGCATCGGCACCGAGCTCATCGGCGTGCAAGGGCAGTTCGGTAGTCAGGTACTTGCTGAAGATTTCGGTGGCGCCCTCTGCATCGGGGCGGCGGATCTTGATCTTGACATCCAAGCGCCCCGGACGCAGGATCGCCGGGTCGATCATGTCCTCGCGGTTGGACGCGCCGATGACAATCACGTTATCCAGGCGCTCTACGCCGTCAATTTCGGCCAGCAGCTGCGGCACAATGGTGGTTTCCACATCCGAGGAGACGCCGGTGCCACGGGTACGGAACAGCGCTTCCATTTCGTCGAAGAACACCACAACCGGATCACCGTGCAGCGCCTTTTCGCGGGCGCGGGCGAAGATCAGGCGAATATGGCGTTCGGTTTCACCCACGTACTTATCCAGCAGCTCCGGGCCCTTGATGTTCAGGAAGTAGCTGCGGTTGCTGGTGCCTTCCTTGCGCTCGACGACGCGCTGGGCCAGGGAGTGCGCCACGGCCTTGGCGATCAGGGTCTTGCCACAGCCTGGAGGGCCGTAGAGCAGGATCCCCTTTGGCGCGCTCAATCCGTGTTCGCGGTACAGCTCCGGGTGGGTGAAGGGCAGCTCCACCGAGTCCTTGATGGCTTCGATCTGCGAGTTCAGGCCGCCAATGTCCGAATAGGCAATATCCGGGACCTCTTCAAGCACCAGGGACTGCATGTCGGTGAGCTGGACGCGGGATACCGCCATGCCAGAACGCGAATCAATGGACAGCTGGTCGCCAACGCGCAGGTGCATGTCCCGCAGCGGGCCGGCCAGCTCAATGACGCGCTGGTCATCGGCACGGGCCATGACTACAGCGTGGTGATTTTCCAGCAGTTCCTTGACAGTGACCAGTTCACCGGTCTCCTCGAATCCCAGGGCCGCGACGATCACGAGTGCTTCATTCAGCAGCACCTGCTGGCCGATGACCAGCTTGTCGAAATCCATCAGCGGGCTGACGGAAACGCGCATCTTGCGGCCGGAGTAGATGACATCTGCCGACTGGGCACCGGTGGATTCGATGCCGAGCCCGGGTTCGGGGTGCTTGCGTGGGTGCTTGGCCACGATGGTGCCGTGGCTGAATGGGGTGTCTCCGTCTTTTTCCAGCGCGGACTTCAGGTTGATGATCTGCTCGCGGGTGGTTTCCAGCAGGGCAACCAGGCGCTTGTTATTGCCGCTGATCCCGGCGAGTTGCTTGTCGAGGTTGCGATTCTTGTCGCGCAGCACGTTGACCTGGCGTTCGGTCATCTGCAGCCGCTCGGCCAATTGTTCTGCCTCGCGATTATCGTTCACGTTCCAACCTCCAACATCCAACGTCACCGGGCCGGTTCTTGCGCCCTGATGAGGTTTTTTCCGATGCTTGGCGCACCGTCTTACTTCCATCCTAGGAAGTGAAGGCCCCGAGTGCAGAACACCCGGGGCCTTATGTCACATAATGAGACGCGAAATCTCAATATATGGTTACAGCTTATGCTTCGCCGCCAGCGCCTTCGGCGCCTTCTTCAGCAGCACGAACACGCACGGACTGGTTGGCATCGCGGGCGGCACGACGCAGCTTCTTATCCGACAAGCCACGCTCGCCCAAGGCTTCGGCGGTCCACTCGGCGTCGGCGTGATCGCGGGTCCACGCGCTCAGATCCTCATCCGAGTACGAATGCTCCTTGATGCGCTTGGCCTTCGGGATGCCATCGGCGGAATCGGCCAAGCGGCGGCAGGTAATCAGGAATGCGGTGTGCGCCACCATGCGGTGGTCCGGGCGCACTGCCAGGCCATCGACGTGCCAGCCACGCACCAGGGTTTCGAAGCACTCGGGCTCGGTGAACTGGCCGGAAGCGCGAATGGCTTCGACCACGCGGGACATCTGGGTCACCGAGGAAACGTAATTGGTCCACACGCCGCCTGGCGCCAGCACGGTAGCTACCGCATCCAGGCACTCCCAGGGGCTGAGCATATCCAGGACCACGCGGTCGATGCTGCCAGGTTCTTCCAGCTCGACGACCTTGTCCTGGAAGTCGCCGATTGAGATCTGCCACGACGGGTGCTCGCCACCGAATACGGTGGAGATGTTGCCCCGAGCGATATCGGCGAATTCCTCGCGTCGCTCGAAGGAGTGCAGGAAGCCCTCATCGCCGACCGCGCGCAGCAGCGAGATGGACAGCGCACCGGAACCGACACCGGCTTCAACTACGCGGGCGCCCGGGAAGATATCGCCGAACTGCACGATCTGCGCGGCATCCTTCGGGTAGACCACGGTGGCGCCGCGCGGCATGGAGAGCACGAAGTCCTTGGCCAGCGGGCGCAGGGCCTGGTAGCGGAAGCCGTCGATATTCTCGATGACCGAGCCTTCGGGCAGGCCGATGATGGCCTCGTGCGGCAACACGCCCTTGTGCGTGTGGAACTCTCCACCGTGCTGCAGGGTGATGGTGTTGATCCGGCGCTTCTCGTCGGTCAACTGCACGCGGTCGCCGACACGGAAGGGGCCGCGACGGGCTGCCGCGCCGTGTGGCGCCTGGCTCTTAGCTTCGCTCACTGATGTGATCCTTTTCTTGGTGCTTTTCAGTCTGTATAGAGTTTACTTGCGGCGTCCGGTGACGGCGTTGACGATCTGCCGCTGGTTCAGCAGGCCCACCACATGCCCGGTGGAACTGATCACCGCGTATTCGGCGCTGTCCACGCTGGCCAGGTAGTCAATCAGTGCGCGGCCATCCGAATCCTCGGCCACGATCGCGCCCTGGCCCAGGGCACGGGAAACGGCCAAGGCCGGAACCTGGGCTGCCTGGCTCGGATCTACCCGGGACAGTGCTTGCGCATCGATGACACCGACCGGCATCCCCTTCGGGTCGACCAGGATGATCTCTCCCCCGCGAGCGGCCTGGCGGGAGAGCACGTCGGCAACGGTTGCGTGGGAAACCATGGCCGAGGCCGGGCGCATCAAGTCGGTGGCGATCACTGTTGGCAGGTTCAGCATCATCTTGGAGTGCGCGATCAGCTGCGTGGTGGCTTGCCACATGAACATCGCTACCATGATGCCGACCACCACCGTGATGATCTGGGGCTGCTCGCCGCGTACCAAAGGATAGATCACGAAGTAGAAGATCAGGCCCACGGCGATCGCCCGGCCCACCCAGCTCGAGGCGATGGTGCCCTTGAACTGGGATCCGGTGGCCTTCCAGACGATGGACTCGACCAGCCGCCCGCCATCGAGCGGAAGCCCGGGCAGCGCGTTGAAGGCGCCCAGCAGCAGGTTGGCATAGACAAAGAAGTCCAGCAGCAGGTTCGGGTACACGCCCAATGCCACGTTCTCGATCACCAGCCAGCCGATTCCGGCCAGCAGGAAGTTCGACAGCGGTCCGGATAGCGCCACCCAGAGCGAGGCGCCGGGCTTGGCCTTGAAGGAACCGAACTGGGTGTGCCCGCCCATCAGCGTCAAGACGATGTGCGCATCGGGCCATTTGAAGGCGCGGGCGGTCATCGCGTGCGCCACCTCGTGGATGAGCACGGCCACGGCGATAGCCACCGCGCAGGCCAGGCCCATCAGGTAGGCGTTCAGCGGCGGAATGATCCCGCCGCGCGAAAGCTGGATGCCAACGCTGAACGTGATTACCGCGGTGATGATGAACCAAGAGCTGGAGAGGTAGACCGGTACGCCGCCGATACGCCCCAGCTTGATTCCAGGGGACTTTTCCTGAGTGTCGCTCACGCGCTAACCTGCACCAACCATCGAGTCATTTCATTTACATCTACGGATGCCAAGCTGTCGATCCGGCGCCAATTGCCTTCGCCAGGATCGGTGGCGTTGGGAACCAGCACCGCATGCAGCCCGGCCGCGGAAGCCGAAGCGATGCCCGGCACCGAATCCTCGAAGCCAATGCACTTGGCTGCTACCAGTTCTTGCCCGGTGCAGTCGCCAAGCAGCTGCATTCCAGCCAGATAAGGCTCCGGGTGCGGCTTGCCGTTGGCAACCTCTTCACCGGTAACGCTGGCCTGGAAGGTGCCTTCCGGGATGCTGAGCATCAGTTCATCGACAATGCTGCGCTCGGACATGGTCACCAAAGCCTGAGGGATGTCTGCCTGCTTGCACGCCGCGAGCAATTCGCGGGCCCCCGGCCGCCAGGGGATTTCCCGACGGATACCGGCAACCACCCGGGCAGATAGCCAGTCGATGATCTCGCGGATCTCCAGCTTAACCCCGGCCTGCTGCAGGGCCCGGGCGCCATCTGGCAACGCGTTGCCGACCAGGGCCAGGCCTTGTTCATGGCTCCACGTCCCGCCATGGGAAGCCACCAGCTCAGCTTCGGCAGCCAGCCAATAGGGTTCGGTGTCGATCAGCGTACCGTCCATATCCCACAGGACAGCTTGCGGGGTTGCGGGTTCGGTTCCGGCGGCAAAGTCAAAACTGGTGCTTGGCATGAGTCCATTCTAGATGGAAGAGTGGGGCTAAGCCGCTTCGGCGAGCCACGCCGATAGCATCGAGTGCTGCCAAGGAGTCTTCAATGAACGAGGAATACCACGCCCCGACGCTGAATAGCTATATCGCCAAGACCCAGCATGAGATTCGCCCCACCATCGTCTTGGCTGCCTTCGAGGGTTGGAACGACGCCGGTTCGGCGGCCACGGACGCAGTCCGCCTGCTGCTCGAGTCCAACGCCTATGAGCATGTGGCCACCGTGGGCGAGGACGACTTCTACGACTACCAGTTCACCCGGCCCAAGACCCGGCGCACCGGGACCGGGCGCGTAGTGGAATGGCCACGCACGGAGATCTTCAAGATCCTGTTGCCGCAGGCGGCCGCCGACCTGTTGGTGGTGCTGGGTGTCGAGCCGACGTTCAAGTGGCAAACCTTCTGCTCGCGGATCATCAAGGTGGCGCAGTCCCACAACGCCCATGCCGTGGTCACCTTGGGCGCCTTGCTGGCCGATGTGCCGCATACCCGTCCGGTGCCGACCTCGCTGGCCAGCGACGATCCGCGTTTCCAGGAGCACCTGAGGATCAGCGCCTCCACCTACGAGGGCCCGACCGGAATCCCCTCGGTGCTCGGCGTGGAGTTCGAACGGTACGGGATCCCGAGCCTGTCGCTGTGGGCGCAGCTCTCCCACTATGTTGCGCAGTCCCCCAGCCCGCGGGTGCAACTGGCCATCATCGAGCTGCTGGAGGAAGTCATCCCGATCTCCGTGCTGGACCAGAAGCTGCGTGAGGATGCGCTGGCCTGGAAACATGGGGTGGACGAGCTCGCGGCAGCGGATCCGGATGTGGCCAAGTACGTTGAACAGCTGGAGCAGGCAACGGACACCAGCGAGCTTCCCGAGGCCAGCGGCGAGTCCATTGCCCGGGAATTCGAGCGCTATCTGCGCCGCCGCGGAAAGTACCGCACAGACGGCCCAGGGTCCGACTTCGATATCTGAAGCCGGACCCCGGGATGCTTGGCGCAGTGCTGACTAGAGCTTGAGCCCCAGCAGCGCGTCAATGCCGTTGCGCAACGCTTCGGCGCCGTCGCCATTCGAGCCGGCAGGCTGCGCAGCCCACCGGTCGAGAGCCTCCAGCGCGGACGGTGCATCGATGTCATGGGCCATGTGCTCGCGGATGCTTGCCACCACCTTGGCTGCCTCCTCGGTGCTGGTGGTGGCCAGGGCCTTGCGCCAGGCGGCCACACGCTGCTGCGCTGCGGCCAGCAATTCCTCGGTCCAGAACCAGTCGCTGCGGTAGTGCTGGGAGAGCAGCACGGCGCGGATCGCTACCGGCTCGACGCCAGCTTCACGCAGTTTGGAGACCAGCACCAGGTTGCCCAGGGACTTGCTCATCTTTTCGCCGTCCAGGCCCACCATGCCGGTGTGCACATAGGTCTGCGCGAGTTCCGCGTTATCGCCAGCGGCTGCGTGGGCCGCGGAAAATTCGTGGTGGGGGAAGATCAGGTCCGAGCCGCCACCCTGGACGGTGAACGGGGCCGGCAGGGTCTTGCGGGCAATCACCGAGCATTCGATGTGCCAGCCTGGGCGGCCTGCACCGAGCTTGCCGCCATCCCATGACGGCTCGCCCTCGCGGGCTGCACGCCACAGCAGCGGGTCCAGCGCATCGCGCTTGCCGGCACGATCCGGGTCCCCACCGCGTTCGGCGAAGAAGCCGAGCATGGTCTCGCGGTCGTAGTTCGAAACGGCGCCCAGCTTCCAGGCATCGTTCTGTGCGGCCATGGTGTCGAAGTACACGTCGCCTTCTACCCCATCGGCACCGGCCGGCACGCGGTAGGCCAGATCCGCATCGAGCAGCTGCTCAACGACCGGGACCAGCCAGTGGATGGATTCCACGGCACCGATGTAGTTCTGCGGCGGGATGACATTCAGGGCTTCCATGTCGTCGCGGAATAGCTGGATCTGCGACTCGGCCAGTTCGCGCCAATCGACGTTGGTGGCTTCGGCACGCTCGAGCAGCGGGTCGTCCACGTCGGTGATGTTCTGGGTATAGGCCACGGTTCGCCCGGCATCGCGCCAGGTGCGCTGCACCAGGTCGAAGGTGACATATGTGGCGGCGTGGCCCATATGGGTGGCGTCATACGGGGTGATACCGCAAACGTACATGCTTGCCGGCGCAATAGCTTCTTCCGCTGGCGCAGTGGCCTGCTGGGTACCGGTGGCGGTGTTGAAAAGTTCCAGAGTCGGTGCTGAACCAGCCACCTGAGGTACCTCAGGGTTATTCCACGCGTGCACTTATGGACATCCTTTCGCAGATGCGACGTATTTCTTCCTTTAACTCCAAGTGAAGCAAGGCAAGGTTTATTCCCGTTAACTGCAAGATGTCCGTGAAGCAGTCCACGGACATCTTGGAAAACATGAATCAGGCGGCCATCCAGCCTAATCCGAGAGCGACGAACAGCACCAGGCCCAGCAGGATGCGGTACCAGACGAAGAAACGGTAGGAGTGGGTGGAAACGAATCTCAGGAACCAGCCCACGATCAGGAAGCCAACGATGAAAGCCACGACGGTAGCGACACCGGTCTGCGCCAGGGTGTAGACACCTGGTTCATCGAAGGACTTCACCAGCTTGTACAGGCCCGAGGCGAACACCGCGGGGATCGCCAGCAGGAACGAATAGCGCGCTGCCGCTTCACGGGTGTAGCCCATGAGCAAACCAGCGGTGATGGTGCCACCGGAGCGCGAGACGCCCGGAATCAAGGCCATGGCCTGGGCGAAGCCGTAGAAGATGCCGTGCTTGACGGTCAGCTTTTCTAAGGTGCGCTGCTGCTTGCCGTAGTGATCGGCGATGGCCAGGATCAGGCCGAAGACCACCAGGGTGGTCGCAACGATCCACAGCGAACGGAAGTTCGTATCGATGTAGTCTTCCAGCAGCAGGCCCAGGATCGCGATCGGCAGGGAGCCGACGATGATCAGCCAGCCCATCTTGGCATCCGGATCCGAGTGCGGGATCTTGCCGGCCAATGCCTTGCCCCAGGCGCCGATGATCCGCACGATGTCACGCCAGAAGAAGACGATGACTGCGGTTTCGGTACCCAGCTGGGTTATGGCGGTAAATGCCGCTCCGGGGTCTTGGGCGTTGGGCAAGAGTTCGCCAACGATACGCAAGTGGGCTGAGGACGAGATCGGGAGGAACTCGGTCAGGCCCTGGATCAATCCTAGGAAAGCTGCTTCAAACCAATTCACCCCTCGACATTACTTCACTTGCTGCGACTACCAGGGCTCAGAAACACGGATTAGGAAAAATTCACTCCGTGGTCGTACTCACGCATCATCCGAGGGTATGGTGAAGGGCAATAACTCAGAATACTGATCGTAGAGGGCGTCTTCATAGTCTTCGAAGGCATCGGCCAGCGCGCCAAATGCCGCGTCGACGGATGCCTCGCTAGCACCGCGGCTCTGCGACACAATTGCCAGGTGCTGCTCCAGGCGTGCAATAAATGCTTGCAGTGCAAAACTCGGTTCAGTACTCATAGCATGAGGCTACAACGCACGGCGTTCTTTAGATAGGGGGCAAGATGCTCGAAGAAAGAATTAAGCCACCGCTGCATCATCCCGATGACCAGCGCTTTGAATACCTGGTCATAACTTCTTTCCCCGGCGAGCCAAGGCATGTCGCCCGTGCTGCCCTGCGCGAGCATGCAGATAACGGCAAATGGGAGCTCATGCGTACCTGCCGTTATGAAGGCGGCGCCCAAAAATACTGGTTGCGCCGCCGCGTGATGCGCATTCGCAGCACGCTGGCTTCCTGAACCACTGCCTTGCCAATGGCGAAATGCCCGCGATTCGCCGTCTAGGGAATCGCGGGCCTCGCGTCAGCTTTCGAGCGGGCCTACCAGCCATGAGGCCACCGTATTGGCTGCAGAGGCGGCATTGGACGGGTGATACCAGCTGGCCTGCACGTCGCGGTAGAGGCGTTCGAACTCCGATCCCCGGAAATATCCGCCGCCGCCGAGCAGCTGACCGGCAACCTGGATGTTCTCCCGTGCAGTATCCCCGGCCAGGGTGCGCAGCGTCACCAGCTTGGGGAACCATGCGCCCTGGTGATCGGCCTTGGCCTCCAGGTCACCGGATACCGACCGTTGCAGTGCGTCCAGGGCCAGCAGGCGCATCGCCGCATCTGCCAATAGCCCGCGGGCGCGAACATCCTGCGAATACCGGGTCCCGTCCTGATGCACCCGCTTGTTCAGCGCCTCCTGGGCCAGGGTCACCGCACGATCGGCGATGCCCACGTAGACGCTTGCGGTCAGGGTCAGGAAGGATGCAAAGATGCCGAAGACCAGCGGGTCCGGGTTCGGGCCGACCGGCAGCCGGCTATGCACCCAATCGCTTGGAGCCACAGCATTTTCCAGCTTCGTGGTGTGCGACTGGCTGGCCCTCATCCCCAAGGTGTTCCAGTCGTTCATCGAATGCACGCCCTCGCCCCTGGCGACAAAGCCGTGGACCAGTTCCCCGGATTCCTCATCCTTGCCGAAAACTCCCAGACGGGTGAATGCCGGTGCCAGCGAGGTGAAGATCTTCACGCCGCTGAACGCCACCGAACCATCGGCAGCGGTTCTCGCCCTGGTCTTCGAATCGAAGAGCACCGCATCATTGCCCGGTTCCGAAATCCCGAAGGCCATCACTTCGCCCTCGGCAATCCACTGGGCCACCATGTCCAGGCGCCGGTCCCCGCGGGCCTGCAGCAAATACGCGACACCTGCCCATACCTGGTGCATGTTGATCGCCAAGGCCGTGCCTGGTGCTGCGGTGGCGAGGCGTCGCTGGGCCAGGGCCAGGATGTCGAAGTTCCACCCCAGTCCGCCGCGGTCTTCCGGCACCAGCGCCTTGAGGTAGCCCAGTTCCACCAGTTCGTTGAAGTCTTCGATGGCGAACGCGTTCGCGGCGTCATAGCCGGCGGCCCGGTCACGGAAACGCTCAAGTAGCTCGTCGGTCAGTACGGATTCGATGGACAAGGATTCTGCTCCTGGATTCTGTTGTGCTGGCTGGGCCAACGCTGGTTCTAGTATTCCTGCAAGAGGTTTTGCAGCACTCGCACGCCGAATTTAATGGAGTCCACCGGCACTCGTTCATCGACGCCATGGAACATTCCGGTGAAGTCCAGCTCGGCAGGAAGTTGCAGCGGCGCGAATCCGTAGCCGGTGATATCCAGCTTGGCCAGCCATTTGTTATCGGTTCCGCCAGAGAGCATATAGGGCAGAACCACCGCTTCCGGGTCTTCAGCCAGCAACGACTCGATCATGGAATCCACCAGCGCACCGGCAAATGGCACCTCCAGGGAATCTTGTTCATGCACCATGGAAAGCTCAACGTGTTCCCCGGCCAATTGGCGCAGGGTCTCCAAGGTGGCTTCGTGCTGCTCGGGCAGGGTCCGGCAGTCGATAAGCGCTTCGGCCTGGCCGGGAATGACGTTGTGCTTGTAGCCGGCTTCCAGGGCGGAGGGATTCGCGGTGTTCTGCAAGGTAGCCCCGACGAAGCGCGAGACATTGCCCATGGCCGAGAGCAGCGGGGCAGGATCGGCTTCATCGAAGTCCAGTCCGGACAGCTCGGCAACCTGCTCGAGCAATGCGCGAGTGGTTTTGGTGTAGGACAGCGGCCATCGATGTTCACCGATGCGATGAACGGCTCCGGCCAGATGGGTGACCGCATTGTCGGTGTTCAGCTGCGAGCCATGGCCGGCCATGCCCTTGGATGTCAGTTTCAGCCAGGCGATGCCCTTTTCCGCAGTCTGCAGCATGTATGCCCGACGACCGTTGATTTCGACTGAGAACCCGCCGACTTCGCTAATGGCCTCGGCCGCCCCGGCGAATAGTTCGGGATGGTTCTGCACCATCCAGCCTGAGCCATAGTCCCCGCCAGCCTCCTCGTCGGCAAAGAAGGCGATGACCAGATCACGCCGCGGGGTGATGTTTTCGCGTTGCAGGTGGCGGATGGCGGCGATAATCATCGCATCCATGTTCTTCATGTCCACCGCTCCGCGTCCCCAGATCATCCCATCGATGATCTCGGCCCCGAAAGGATCAACGCTCCAGTCTTCGGAGATGGCTGGCACGACATCCAGGTGGCCGTGCACTACCAGGGCCGGCAATGCCGAATCGGCGCCTGGAACACGGGTGACCACGTTGGCCCGTCCGGGAGCGGATTCGTAGATCTTGGCATCCAGGCCAACTTCCCCGAGCAACCCAGCGACATAGCGGGCGGCAACAAGCTCCCCCGCGCCCTTGTTGCCTCCATAGTTCGTCGTGTCGATCTGAATCAGTTTCCTGCAGATCTCGACGGCTTCATTTTCCATGAGTGGAATGGCGCCAGCAGTGGACATCGCAATTGATCCTCTCGTAGCAGTGCTTTGCAATACACACTAGTGGGCAAAGCCCCAACGGTCTTGTGCGCACGTGCGCAAATTCTAGCCGTGAAGTTCCTGGTAGGCCTTTTTCGCACCCGGGTGCAGGGGCTGCCCACCGGTGCTGACCAAGGTTTCCGGGGTCAAGAATTGAATGCCGGCACTGGATTCTGGCACCAGTTGATCAGCGTGGGCAACCAAGAGCTTGACGATGGCTCCGGCCAGCTCTTCGGGCATATCCGCGCGCGCCATCAAGAGGTTGCCAACCCCGATAGTCTCCACGGATTTGATTCCGCGGTAGGTTTCCTCCGGGATGACAACCCCGTCGTAGAGATCCGGGTACTGGTCGCGCAGCTGCGGCAGGACCCCGGAAACATCGAGCAGGCCCAAGTCCTTAGTTGAAGCGAGCTCGCTGAGCGAGGTAACCGGCAGGCCGCCGAAAAGGAATAGTGCATCAATGCTTCCCCTGCTCAGCGCCTTCAGCCCTGCCACGTACCCGTACTGCAGCTCCTTGGGAGAGATCGCGCTGTTCTTCAGCTTCGCTGCATGCAAGATTCGCTGACCGGTCACCCACGTACCGGATCCTGGCGCGCCGGTACCGATGGTGCGTCCTGCTAGATCTTGCAGCGAACTAATCCCAGCTGCTGTGCGGATGATGCAATGGAAATAGTTCTGATAGACCCGTCCCAGGGCCAGCGGCTGAGCTTTCGGTGCACTGTCCTTCCGGTACTGGTCCACCGTATCGGCCAGCGCAAGAGCCAGTTCGGCCTTATTTTCTGCGAGCATCGCCAGATTCTGGGCGCTAGCTTGGGTATTCAAGGCTGTTGAGTGCTCGGCTACGCCGTTCTCCACCAATGCGTGGGAGAGCAAGGAGGCAAATTGGAAGTACATGCCCCCGTCTTCGCCGGAGGCGATATCCAATCGATTTGTCTTCGCCAGCGAGCTGCAGGAACTAAGTGCTGGCATTCCGGCGGCAACCGGGACCGCAAGGAGATATCTAAGCAAGTTCCGCCGGGACGGCATTGGCTCAGGATTCATCGGGCACCTCGGACTCGTTGGCATGTCGTGGCAGGCTGATCGTTGCTTTGAGCCCTTCGCCTTGAGCCGATTCCAGCGTGAGTTCACCGGCGTTGGCGCGTGCCAAGCGATCTACGATGGCCAATCCCAATCCTGTTCCCGGACTTTCCCGTACCTGTTCTGCACGCCAGAAACGCTCTCCTGCATTCGCGAGTTCAGCAGCGCTCATGCCGGTTCCGTGATCCTGTATTTGGATGCTGACAGTTGACGGGCTGAGGCGAAGGCCCAGGACGATCTTGCTGCCAGGGGCGTATTTGAAGGCGTTTTCCAATAGTTCTGCGAGCATCTGCTGCAAATCAAATCCGTTGCACCATGCCATGGCGTTCGGTTCCGAGGTGGCACTGGCGTCGAGCACCAGCTGGTTGCCTAGGTGCCGGGCGGCCTCGGATTGGCGTTCGACTTCCTCGGCAAGCATTTGCCCGACGTCGATTTGTTGTCCGTGCGCGGCTGAATCGGGCAAGGACTCCCCCGCATTCTGCTCGGCTAGCCGATGCTCGGCGCTGGCCAAGCGCATGACGCCGTCCAGCAAGGTCTCCACGCGATGCAGTTCGTTTTCCACCGCGTGCACTCCGGCAGGATCCGCTTGGTCGCCCATGCGCATCTTCAATAGATCCACGCGCAGCCGCAAGGCGGCAACAGGGTTTCGAAGCTGATGGGATGTTTCAGCGATGAGCTCCTGTTGCTGTTTCAAGCTTTCTGCCATGGTTTGGGCCATCTTGCTCAGCGACCGCGATAGCTGGCGCAGTTCTGGAGGTCCTTGCTCTTCCAGGAGTACCGGTGCTTGATGCTGCGCAATATCGTTGACCGCGTCGTTGAGCCGGTGCACCGGACGAAGTACCCAGAAGGTCAAGCGGTCGGCCAAGAGCAGGAGTCCTGCACCAATGGACAAGACAATCAGCCACAGCAGGCTGGACTTTTCCAGCACATTCACACGTGCAGTTTCCAAGTTCACTTGCATCGTTACAGATCCGAGAACCTGGGCAGAGTTTCCGAAAGGCTGCGAGAGCAAGGCTGTGGCATCGGAAAACGGATCAATTGGCGGGATCTGGACAAGTCCCAGATTCAGTTCTGCGTTGCGCACGGTGTCGGCGACTTCGGGGTCCTGGGGATCGATGCTTCCCGAGACCAATTGCTGCGGGCCTAGATTGATCAGCAGCCCTTCGCCATAGAGATCGCTATAGGTATCCACCTCCAGCTGAAGCAGCGACATGTCGCTATTCAGATCGGCATGGGTGGCCAGTTGGACAAAGCGATTCAATGCCGATATCCGGTTTAGCTGGATTTCCGCGGTGGCATCACGGCTCACGCTCTGCAACAGCATTGCACTGAGGATCGCTACGATCGCGAGGAGCAGCGTGCCCAAGATGCCCAGTACGCGCAGTCTCACGGGTTTGGAGTCTCTAGCCGGTAGCCGACCCCGCGAACGTTCACGATCATCCCGGGCGCAGCAAGCTTGGAGCGCAAACCGGTGAGGTGGACATCCAAAGAGCGCGAAACCGCCACGAACGCGTCGCCCCACAAGCGATCAAGGATCTGTTCCCTGGTAACCACCGATCCGGCGTGCTGGGCCAGCAATGCCAGCAGCTCAAATTCTTTGGCGGTCAGTTGGAGATGCCGTCCATTCAGGATCGCTTCGTGCTTGCCGGTGTCCACGCGCAACCCGCCGGCGATGAGCACACCACCGCTGTCGTTGGCTTGCACCTTGGCGCGGCGGGCAACCGCATCGATGCGGGCCAGAAGAACTGCCAGCCCGATGGGCTTGACCAGGAAATCATCGGCGCCCTGGCGCAGACCCCGAACAACACTGCGTTCGTCATTGCGAGCCGAGAGGATGACCACGGGAACATCACTGATTTGGCGCAGCTTGCGCAGGACTTCCAGTCCATCCATATCCGGCAGGCCCAGATCCAGCAGGATCATCTGTGCGTTGTGATGCTTCAGGAGCGCGTCAGCACCGCGGCTGACATGCTCAGCCTGATGACCCGCCGCGCTCACGGCATCGGCAAGGGCGCGGGCGACGGCTTGGTCGTCTTCGACGATCAACAGCTGCACGGCATCATCCTCGGTGTTCAGATCCGGGCTCGCGGCCCGTAGGTAATTGATCAATTCTAGCAATTGGACCACGCAGTGTTTTTCACGTCACGTGCATTCCTAAGAAAGTGTTAGTACTTGACTGAGAGTTTGCCAGTAAGAAAGATCACTACCAAGATTGAAGACGATCTCACACCCCCGTGGTCCGCGTCACCGTCGATGCGACGCTGCGGCGGCATCGCACTGTGGCAAAAGGAAAATTAAATGAGCGATAACATCCAGGCGCAACGCGCCGACCTAGACGGTGGCGGCCCACCGCGCTGGAAAGTCATTGGACCGGGCCTGGTCGTTGCGGCGACCGGCGTTGGCGCAGCCGACATGGTTGCCACCCTGGTAGCCGGCAGCCAGTATGGCTATGCCCTGCTGTGGGCAGTGATTGTCGGCGTGATCCTGAAGATTGTTTTGGTTGAAGGCGCCGGCCGTTACACCCTGGCAACAGGCAAGACCATTTTCGAGGGTTGGAAGACCCTGGGCAAGTGGACCACCTGGTACTTCGGCCCGTACATCATCCTGTGGGGCTTCGTGTACGGCGCTACCGCGATGAGTTCGGCTGCATTGCCGCTGGCCGCTCTGATGCCAGCCGTGGATCTGAAGATCTGGGCAGTGATCATGGGCCTGCTGGGCTTCGTGATGGTGTGGTTCGGAAAGTACAGCTTCTTCGAGAAGATCACCGCCGTACTGGTGGGCATCATGTTCGTGACCGTGGTGGGCCTGGCTTTCATCGCTGTGCCAAACATTCCGGAAATGCTCAAGGGCCTGATCCCGATGATTCCAGAGGGCGGCGTCGTCTACACCCTGGCATTGGCAGGCGGCGTGGGCGGAACGATCACCTTGGCCGCTTACGGCTACTGGCTGCGCGAAAAGGGCTGGTACACCCCTAAGTGGATGCGCGTCATGCGCATCGACAACTCCATGGCTTACGTCATGACCGGTATTTTCGTGCTGGCCATGCTGATCGTTGGCGCGGAGGTAGTTCGCGCCGCCGGCGTGAGCATCTCCGGCGGCGACAAGGGCCTGTTGGAACTGGGCGACGTGCTGAAAGCCGAATACGGAGATGTTGTAGGCAACGGCTTCCTCATTGGCTTCTGGGCCGCGTCCTTCTCTTCGATCATCGGCGTATGGAACGGTGTTTCGCTGATGTTCGCTGACTTCTGGGGCCATATGCGCAAGAAGCCGGCAAACCACCCGGATACCCTGACCGGTGGCAAGTACTTCAAGTTCTATGTCCTGTGGCTGACCTTCCCGCCAATGGTGCTGTTCCTGCTGGACAAGCCAATTGCCCTGATCCTGGCCTATGGCGTCCTCGGTGCGCTGTTCATGCCATTCCTGGCAGTCACCCTCCTGGGCTTGCTCAACGGCAAGCGCATCCCCAAGGAATGGGCCAACCGCTGGCACACCAACACCGCGCTGGCGATTACCGCAGTGCTGTTCATCGTCTTGGGTGTACAGCAGCTGGTCAAGTCCCTGGCTCCGCTCTGGAGCTGATTGCCTTCCGCTAGATCCAAGGCCGTGGTGGCATGCAATTCATTGCAT